>NZ_HG995459.1:6202500-6421237 GCF_905336995.1 Pseudomonas sp. PP3
GCGGAACTGCCCGTCATTACCCACGGTAAGGATGAAATCGCCGTCAGCTGTAGGAAAGTCCTGATAAGGCACGATGTTCGGATGAGCATTGCCCAAGCGTTTCGGCGCATTACCCGTAGTCAGGTAATTCATCGCCTGGTTAGCCAGGCAAGCCACCTGCACATCCAGCAGCGCCATATCAATATGCTGCCCGCCACCGTCATGATCCCGGTGTGCAAGCGCAGCGAGGATTGCTACCGTCGAATAGAGCCCCGTCAGGATGTCTGTCAGCGCAACGCCGACTTTTACCGGCCCGGCGCCCTCCTCGCCTTCAGGTCGCCCGGTCAGGCTCATGAGACCACCAAGCCCCTGAATCATGAAGTCGTAGCCAGCGCGCTTGGCATAGGGCCCCGTTTGACCAAAACCGGTGATCGAGCAATAGATCAGATCCGGATTAATCGCCCTAAGCGTCTCGTAGTCCAGCCCATACGCTGCCAGACCACCTACCTTGAAGTTCTCGATCAGGATGTCCGACTTGGCGGCCAACTCACGCACCAGCCTCTGCCCCTCCGGACGCGTGAAGTCGATAGTCACCGATTGCTTGTTGCGATTGGCCGACAAGTAATAGGCAGCCTCACTGGTGTTCTCGCCATAAGCGTCCTTTAGGAATGGCGGACCCCAGGCGCGCGTGTCATCGCCATTACCCGGGCGCTCGACCTTGATCACTTCGGCGCCAAGGTCGGCGAGGATCTGCCCAGCCCACGGCCCGGCCAGTACCCGCGATAAATCCAGTACCCGCAGATGCGAAAGCGCGCCCATGGCCGTTCTCCTATTAATAGAACGCCTGAATGCCGGTTTGTGCGCGACCGAGGATCAGCGCGTGGACGTCATGCGTACCTTCATAGGTATTCACCACTTCCAGGTTGACCAGGTGACGGGCAACACCAAACTCATCGGAAATACCGTTGCCACCCAACATGTCGCGAGCCATGCGCGCGATGTCCAGGGACTTGCCGCACGAGTTACGCTTCATCATCGAGGTGATTTCGACAGCCGCAGTACCCTCGTCCTTCATGCGCCCCAGACGCAGGCAACCTTGCAGCGCCATGGTGATTTCAGTCTGCATGTCGGCCAGTTTCTTCTGGATCAGTTGAGTGGCAGCCAATGGGCGGCCGAACTGCTGACGATCCAGGGTGTACTGGCGAGCGGTATGCCAGCAGAACTCGGCAGCACCGAGCGCGCCCCACGAAATGCCGTAACGCGCAGAGTTGAGGCAGGTGAAAGGACCTTTCAAGCCACGCACATCCGGGAAAATGTTCTCTTCCGGCACGAACACGTTATCCATGACGATTTCACCGGTGATCGACGCGCGCAGGCCAACCTTGCCATGAATCGCCGGAGTGCTCAGGCCTTTCCAGCCCTTCTCCAGAACGAAGCCGCGGATATCACCCGCATCGTCCTTGCCCCAAACCACAAACACGTCGGCGATCGGGCTGTTGGTGATCCACATCTTGTTGCCGGTCAGGCTGTAACCGCCTTCGACTTTGCGTGCACGAGTAATCATCGCACCCGGATCGGAGCCGTGGTTTGGCTCAGTCAGGCCGAAGCAGCCAATCCACTCGCCCGAGGCCAACTTCGGCAGGTATTTCTGCTTCTGCGCTTCGGTACCGAATTCATTGATCGGCACCATCACCAGCGAGGACTGCACACTCATCATCGAGCGATAGCCAGAGTCGACACGCTCGACTTCACGGGCAATCAGGCCGTAGCTGACATAGTTCAGGCCGCTGCCACCGTATTGCTCAGGAATGGTTGCCCCCAACAGGCCCACTTCACCCATCTCGCGAAAGATCGCCGGATCGGTCTTTTCATGGCGGAAAGCTTCGAGAACGCGCGGTGCGAGCTTCTGCTGAGCGAACTGTGCAGCAGTGTCGCGAATCATGCGTTCTTCTTCGGTGAGCTGTTGATCCATCAGCAGGGGATCAATCCAGTTGAAGCTAGCTTTACCGGCCATGAGTGTGTCCTCTCGAAACAGGTCAAATAACGTGGACTGATCCTAGGCCGGGTTCGGTTTCTGGGCAAACGAGGATTTCGCATACTGTTGTGCTAATTTCTCACTCCGAAACGTCGCTCAACGCATTTAAGGCGATGTATTAGTGAGGTTGACGTACATGCGCAGGAAGATACCCAGCACAACCGCCCTGATCAGTTTTGAAGCGGCAGCGCGACACGAAAGCTTTACCAAGGCAGCCGAAGAGCTTTCGCTGACCCAGGGAGCTATTTGCCGACAGATCGCCAGCCTGGAAGAGTTCCTTAACGTGGAACTCTTCCGACGCTCACGGCGCGGAGTAAAGCTGACCGAAGCCGGGCTTTCCTACAGCCGCCGGGTTGCCACTCAGCTAGATGCAGTCGAGCGCGATACCTTGTCAGTGATGGGCCAGCAGGGAGCCAACGTGATCGAATTGGCCGTGGTGCCAACCTTCGGCACCCAGTGGTTACTGCCGCGGCTTAAAGACTTCCAGCACAAGCATCCGGAAGTGACGGTCAACCTGACCAACCGTACGCGCCCCTTCCTGTTTGCCGACACCGACTTCGATGCCGCGATTTACTTCGGCGATGCGGATTGGCCGGGTACAGAATCCCACCGCTTGATGGGCGAGAATCCGATGCCCGTATGCAGTCCCGCCTTACTCGGAAAGAAGACCACTCTGACTCCCAGCGAAATCGCCGAATTCCCCCTCCTGCAACAGACCACCCGGCCCTACGCCTGGCGACAGTGGTTTAACTCTCAGCACCTGAATATCCCCCGCGACATGACAGGCCCGCGCTACGAGCTATTCTCCATGCTCGCCCAGGCGGCGATGCACGACATGGGAATTGCGTTGATTCCGCCCTTCCTGATTCAACGCGAGCTGGCCGAGAACCGTCTGGTCATCGCCAACCCTCAGGCGCTCTCGAGCATCAAGGCCTATTACTTGATGATTCCTGAGCGAAAGGTCGAATCTGCCTCTTTAAGGGCTTTTCGAGATTGGCTGGTCAATCAAGCGCATAGCTACAGCCTAGAAGGATAGAGGCCTAGCGCCGTTAGCTGACCCCGTAGTCAATAAATATTTAACCCTACAGATATACGGATATGTCGCATTAACACAAACTGTTTGACGAAGCAGTACAAACGTCCCACAAGCGCCTGATGACGCGGCTTTGCGCCACTATTTTGGGTCAATGCCGCATCATTCATATGACCGATGTGTAAATTCTTGAATTTCGCCCAGAATCCTTACAAGGCACGGCCTGCAAGGGATTGAACAGGTCGGTTGCGACATTCGGTCACGGGGTGACTTGTAGTTAATTTTCCGTCACCCGTCATAATCCCTTGAAGGGCACAAAGTTCGCCTGCAAAATGCCGCGCCCCGCCCTGATTTAGCGGGATCGTGCTGATCGGCCGCCCCAGCCGCACCATCCGTAGTGCATGGGTTTACTCAATAAGATCACGCAGGAGATTTGACGTGCACATTGGTGTTCCTCTCGAAACCCAGACCGGTGAAACACGGGTTGCTGCAACCCCGGAAACCATCAAGAAGCTGATCGGCCAGGGTCATAAGGTCACTGTACAAAGCGGCGCAGGCATTAATGCCAGTGTTGTCGACAGTGCCTATGAAGCGGCAGGCGCAAGCATTGGCAGCGCCAGCGATGCGTTTGGTGCAGAGCTGATCCTTAAGGTAGTCGCCCCCAGCGACAGCGAACTCGCACTGATCAAGAGCGGCACCGTAGTGGTGGGCATGCTCAATCCGTTCAGTAATGAAACGATCGCCAAGATGGCCGAATGCGGCATTACCGCGTTTGCGCTGGAAGCTGCGCCACGTACTTCCCGCGCCCAGAGCCTGGATGTGCTGTCGTCGCAAGCCAACATCGCCGGTTATAAGGCTGTGTTGCTGGCTGCTCATTACTATCCGCGCTTCATGCCGATGCTGATGACTGCTGCGGGCACCGTGAAAGCGGCGCGCGTGCTGATTCTCGGCGCCGGTGTTGCCGGTTTGCAGGCAATCGCTACGGCGAAACGCCTGGGCGCGGTGATCGAAGCGTCAGACGTGCGTCCTGCGGTAAAAGAGCAGATCGAATCCCTCGGCGCCAAGTTCGTCGACGTGCCGTACGAGACCGATGAAGAGCGTGAATGCGCCGTCGGTGTTGGCGGTTACGCACGCCCAATGCCAGCCAGCTGGATGCAGCGCCAGGCCGTGGCCGTACACG
Source organism: Pseudomonas sp. PP3 (assembly GCF_905336995.1). NCBI lineage: Bacteria > Pseudomonadati > Pseudomonadota > Gammaproteobacteria > Pseudomonadales > Pseudomonadaceae > Pseudomonas > Pseudomonas sp. PP3. The sequence continues at coordinate 6,206,728 of NZ_HG995459.1, forward strand.
AACGCGCCAAGCAGGCCGACATCGTCATCACCACCGCACTGATTCCGGGCCGCAAGGCACCGACACTGTTGAGCGCGGAAACCGTGGCGCAGATGAAACCAGGCTCGGTGGTCATCGACCTCGCCGCGGCCCAAGGTGGTAACTGCCCGCTGACCGTGGCTGACCAGGTGGTTGTCGAGAATGGCGTGACCATTGTCGGCCCGACCAACCTGGCCGGCGCAGTGGCGGCTGACGCTTCGGCGCTGTACGCCCGCAACCTGCTGGACTTCCTGAAGCTGGTCTTCACCAAAGAAGGCCAGTTCGAGATCAACCTCGAAGACGACATCGTCGCCGCGTGCCTGATGTGCCGCGACGGCCAAGTCATCCGCAAAAACGCCTAAGCAGGGATTCAGACGATGGAAGAGCTTATCTCCCCCGGTATCTACAACCTGATCATCTTCGTGCTGGCGATCTATGTCGGTTATCACGTGGTCTGGAACGTAACGCCTGCGCTGCACACGCCACTGATGGCGGTGACCAACGCGATCTCCGCGATTGTCATCGTCGGCGCCATGCTCGCTGCCGCTTTAACCGTGACACCACTGGGTAAAACCATGGGCACGCTGGCGGTCGCACTGGCAGCGGTCAACGTGTTTGGTGGTTTCCTGGTCACCCGCCGCATGCTTGAGATGTTCAAGAAAAAAGCCCCGAAAGCCGTAAAAGAAGAGGCGCCGAAGTAATGAGCATGAACCTTGTAACGACGCTCTACCTGATCGCGTCGATCTGCTTCATTCAGGCCCTCAAAGGCCTGTCGCACCCTACCACTTCGCGTCGCGGCAACCTGTTCGGCATGCTCGGCATGGCGTTGGCGATCCTGACTACCGTTGGCCTCATTTATAAGCTGGGTGCGGAGCTGGCAACTGCCGGCATCGGCTACGTCATCGTTGGCTTGCTGGTCGGCGGTACTGCCGGTTCGATCATGGCCAAGCGCGTTGAAATGACCAAGATGCCGGAACTGGTTGCGTTCATGCACAGCATGATCGGCCTGGCCGCGGTGTTCATTGCCATCGCCGCGGTGGTCGAGCCGCAATCGCTGGGCATCGTCAAGCAACTGGGCGACGCGATTCCGGCAGGTAACCGTCTGGAGCTGTTCCTTGGCGCAGCCATTGGTGCAATCACCTTCTCCGGTTCGGTGATCGCATTCGGCAAGCTGTCGGGCAAGTACAAGTTCCGCCTGTTCCAGGGCGCACCGGTACAGTTCAGCGGTCAGCACAAACTGAACCTGCTGCTGGGTGTTGCCACACTGGTCCTGGGTGTGACCTTCATGCTGACCGGCAGCCTTACTGCCTTCGCCTTGATGCTGGCTCTGGCCTTCATCATGGGCGTGTTGATCATCATCCCGATCGGTGGTGCAGACATGCCAGTGGTGGTGTCGATGCTCAACAGCTATTCCGGCTGGGCAGCGGCGGGTATCGGCTTCTCGCTGAACAACTCGATGCTGATCATTGCCGGCTCGCTGGTAGGCTCATCCGGTGCGATCCTCTCGTACATCATGTGCAAGGCGATGAACCGTTCCTTCTTTAATGTGTTGCTCGGCGGTTTCGGCAATACAGCCGACGCTGGTCCTGCAGGCGCCAAGGAAGCTCGCCCGGTGAAATCCGGCTCGGCTGACGACGCGACCTTCCTGCTGACCAATGCCGACACCGTGATCATCGTTCCGGGTTACGGCCTGGCGGTGGCCCGTGCGCAGCACGCGCTGAAAGAACTGACCGAGAAGCTGACCCATCGTGGTGTCACCGTGAAGTACGCGATTCACCCGGTGGCTGGTCGCATGCCCGGGCACATGAACGTACTGCTCGCCGAGGCCGAAGTGCCTTACGACCAGGTGTTCGAGATGGAAGACATCAACTCCGAGTTCGGCCAGGCCGACGTGGTGCTGGTGCTCGGCGCCAACGACGTGGTCAACCCTGCCGCGAAGAACGATCCGAAATCGCCGATTGCCGGCATGCCGATTCTCGAAGCGTTCAAGGCCAAGACCATCATCGTCAACAAGCGCTCCATGGCCAGCGGCTATGCCGGCCTGGACAACGAACTGTTCTACCTCGACAAGACCATGATGGTGTTCGGCGACGCCAAGAAAGTCATCGAAGACATGGTTAAAGCCGTCGAGTAATTCACCTGGCACTACTGGAACGCCCCGACTCGTCGGGGCGTTTTTGTTTGTGCAAAAGGCCAGACAATCTGCGCCTTTGTTACCGATCCGGTAACGGTGTTTTGCTTGAAAACCCCGGAATAGACGCCTCGTTTGCGACCTTGGTAGCGGGACACGGGCCAGGGAAATTAACTAGACTGCGCGTCCTGATACCCGTTGCCCGAGATAACAATCCATGTACCGTGACCGTATTCGCCTGCCATCGTTGTTGGACAAAGTGATGAGCGCTGCCGACGCCGCCGCTCTGATTCAGGACGGCATGACCGTTGGCATGAGCGGCTTCACCCGCGCCGGCGAAGCCAAGGCCGTACCCCACGCACTGGCCGAGCGAGCCAAGGTCACGCCGCTGAAGATCAGCCTGATGACCGGCGCCAGCCTGGGCAACGACCTCGACAAGCAACTCACCGAAGCCGGCGTACTGTCGCGACGCATGCCGTTTCAGGTCGACAGCACCTTGCGCAAGGCGATCAACGCCGGTGAGGTGATGTTCATCGACCAACACCTTTCGGAAACCGTCGAGCAACTGCGCAACCAGCAACTCAAGCTACCGGACATCGCAGTGATCGAAGCCGTAGCGATCACCGAGCAAGGCCATATCGTGCCGACCACGTCCGTGGGCAACTCCGCCAGCTTCGCGATTTTCGCCCAGCAGGTGATCGTCGAGATCAACCTGGCGCACAACCCGAATCTCGAAGGCCTGCACGACATCTATATCCCGACCTATCGCCCGACCCGTACGCCGATTCCACTGGTCAAGGTCGATGATCGCATTGGCAGCACCGCCATCCCTATTCCCCCGGAAAAGATCGTCGCGATCGTGGTCACCCATCAGCCGGACTCGCCGTCCACCGTGCTGCCGCCCGACACCGATACACAAGCCATCGCCGACCATTTGATCGATTTCTTCAAACAGGAAGTGGACGCCGGGCGCATGACCAACAAGCTCGGACCGTTGCAGGCCGGGATCGGCACGATCGCCAACTCGGTGATGTGCGGCCTGATCGACTCGCCTTTCGAAGACCTGACGATGTATTCCGAAGTGCTGCAGGACTCGACGTTCGACCTGATCGACGCCGGCAAGCTGAGCTTTGCTTCAGGCAGTTCGATCACCCTCTCCAGCCGCCGCAATGCCGATGTGTTCGGCAACCTGGAGCGCTACAAAGACAAACTGGTGCTGCGGCCCCAGGAGATCTCCAACCACCCTGAAGTGGTGCGTCGCCTTGGGATCATCGGTATCAATACGGCGCTGGAGTTCGACATCTATGGCAACGTCAACTCCACCCATGTCTGCGGAACGCGGATGATGAACGGCATTGGCGGCTCGGGCGACTTTGCACGCAATGCGCATCTGGCGATCTTCGTGACCAAGTCGATTGCCAAGGGCGGCGCGATTTCCAGCGTGGTACCGATGGTCAGCCACGTCGACCATACCGAGCATGACGTTGACATCCTGGTCACCGAAGTCGGCCTGGCCGACCTGCGAGGCCTGGCGCCCCGCGAGCGCGCCAGGGTCATCATCGACAACTGCGTGCACCCTGACTACCGCCAGGCCCTCAACAGTTACTTCGAAACCGCTTGCGCGGCAGGTGGACACACCCCGCACATTCTGCGCGATGCCCTGAGCTGGCACATGAACCTGGAAGAAACCGGGCGAATGATCGCGGTGTAATTGGTACAGATCGCCGCTGACGCAAACACAGTTTCGTCAGCGGGCGATCGTCAAACTGATTTCTCCCAAAAACTGTACTGCTGTACTGGTAATTTCCTACCGTCATATCCTACAAAACCAAGGCCAACCGCCATAAATGCACCACAATGGAGCAGATAGGTACAGTTGCCTCAATTTTGACCAGTACACCCCCTATAAACAGTTAACTGAGCTCTCACAATACAGATGAACTGTATCTACAGAGACTAGGCAAACGAGAGGATCATGGGCACCAGTTAAACCACTACCTAATCCCGCCACAAGCGGAAGGATGTCAACCATGGAACGTACACTCAGTTCCGAACTGTTCTTCGAAGACACTGCTGCAAAAACCCAGGCTTCCATGCCTCTGCGCGTTATCGCCAACCTGATGCTTTGGCAGCGCCGCATCTCCAGCCGCCACCAATTGGCTCGTCTGGATTCGCGTCTGCTGGCTGATGCCGGGATTAGCGAAGCACAACGCTACGAAGAGCTGAGCAAGCCGTTCTGGCGCTAAGTTAGCGTCGCTGGCTCTGACCTGTAGGGTCCACCGCCAGCAACCCGAATTGCCAAGGCAAAACCCGTCGTGAGAAATCACGACGGGTTTTGTCGTTCTTGGCCCGAAAAAGCAAACAGGTACAGTTTTACAAATATCCGAATCAAGCAGAACAGTTGGCCGCCGACATTAATCCGCGCCATCTGGCTTAATTAAGTGTTTTTTCTTCAAGACTGTTCGAACCCGCATACTCCGGCCTAATATCAAGTCAGAACGTGGCGAACGCCAGGTGTCTGGCGTCTGATTGTTCAGTTATTGCGCCACCTCTCTATCCGTTTATCCAAAGGAGTTACACCATGACCCGCCTTCGTCTGCTCAGCGCTGCAGCCCTGCTTGCCGTGGCTGCCAATGCCCACGCCACCAGCTTCATCGTGACCACCGATGCCGTCGTCGGTGCACTCAAAGCCACATCCGATGCGACCTCGGACGTCACTTCGTCTTTTAAAGACGACAAGATCGTGCTCGCAGCCCGTGACGACGCCGCCAGCTTCGTCGCCAGTGAAGGCGCGATCCGTGGGGTAAAACTGGAAAGCGCGATGGACCACATTCGGCACCAGGCGCCTCAGCTGAACGCTACCGATGCGCAATTGGCGCAGGCGATCCTGACGATCTAAGCGTTTGCCTTGATTTGGGACACGCCCGACGTGTCCCAATGTTTCCATGCTGGCTCTAGACCGGGCGTTGCGCTAGCCTTGGGGCTCACTTTCAACAGTCGAGTCTCATGGGTTTTCTTTCAAAGACATTCGTCCTCCCCGTGTTTTTTGCGGCCACCTGCTCGGGTTCGGCCTACGCTTTTGACGCTTTCAATCTGTCGACCCAAGGCACTGTAGCCAGTGGTTACGCCACAAGCTTGGTGACCTCCGCGCCCTTCGACCATAAACTGCTGCTCGCCGCCCGGGATGATGCCGCAGCATTCATCGCCAGTGACGGCCAATTGAGAGGCGCACAGCTGGAATCGGCCCTGTCGTACCTGCGCCGGACCCAGCCAAAACTTCATGCCAGCGACCTTGAACTGGCACAGGCAATTCTCGTCCAATAGTTATCCCAAGTTTCTCCGGAGTCGTTCCATGCGTAGCCCGCTGATTGCCGCCACCCTTGGCCTGCTGTTGTTGGCCGATGTGGCCCAGGCCCATACCCTGGTTGCCACCAGTAACATTCTTATCCGCGCGACCGAGCGCACACTCGATTTCACATCCGATACCACCACATCCATTCGTGATTCGAAAATCGTCCGCGAAGCTCAAGACGACGCCGCCAGTTTCGTCGCCAGCAACGGAGACATCCGTGGTGCGCACCTGGAATCGGCTTTCAATTTGTTGCGCACGCGCGTTCCGGAAGCCCGAGACGCCAGTGATCAGGATCTCGCTGAAGCCATCCTCGCACTGTGAGGTCTCCAGCAGCCTGGCTGTTGGCCGGGGTCATGTTGCTGCTCGGCAACATGGCCCACGCCGACCTTGAACTCCACCTCAAGACCGAAGGCCTGAGCCCCGCGCAACAGCAGGCCAGCCAGGCCTTGCTTGATGAAGCCATGCAGGCCCTGCCGCCGCATTTCATCAAGCAGCTCGACCGGCGCATCGACGTCGGCTGGACCGATAAGATGCCCGCCAACGCCTACGGCCAGGCATCGCCGGTGTCTGAGCTCGATCTGAACCGCAATCTGCTGGCCAGCCTTACGGATGGCAGCGCCGCAACCAAGAAAACCAATCGTCCCCACGGCACTGTGCGTCGGGAAATGCTGGCCACCGTGCTGCACGAACTGACCCACATCTATGATCGCTCGCGCCTGTGGCCCCAGACGCAGCGCACGCTGATTCAACGTTGCACCCGGCAAGACAGCAGCTCAGGACTGGTCGGTATTGCAGATCAATGCCGAGGCCAGTCTGGCCGCCGCTTCACCCTCAGCGACGATCCGCGCCTGCTCGACCTCGCCGGCTGGCCGCAATACGTGGGTCGTCGCGGCGAGCGCGAACAGCACAACCGCCAGATCGCCCGTAGCCCGGACATCTACGAGACCAGCAGCCCCAAAGAGTTCGTCGCGGTCAACATGGAGTATTTCCTCCTCGACCCGAGCTACGCCTGCCGTCGTCCGGCGCTGTACCGCTATTACAAAGAACACTTTGGCTGGGCCCCAGCCGCCAAAAGCGACTGTGGCAAAACCTTTGCTTTCCTCAATGCCGGTAATGACTTTGCCAAAACGCCGCTGGGCCAGGTCGATCCGGAGCGGGTGTACGCCGTCGACTATCTATTGGCCGAGGCTAATCAGAACTGGGTCAGCCGCTGGGGCCACAGCATGTTGCGCCTGGTGATCTGCGCACCGGGCCGACCACGCGGGCCGGATTGTCGGTTGGATCTGGACCAGCATCTGGTGCTGTCTTACCGAGCCTTCGTCGGCGACGTGCAGTTGTCGAGCTGGGATGGCCTGGTGGGTAAATATCCCTCACGCCTGTTTGTGTTGCCGTTGGCCCAGGTCATCGACGAGTACACCAAGACCGAACTGCGCAGCCTGGCGTCCGTGCCATTGAACCTGTCGCGCAGCGAGATTGAAGGTGTGGTGGAACGAGCCGCCGAGATGCACTGGAGTTACGACGGCAATTACTTTTTCCTCTCCAACAACTGCGCCGTGGAGGAGCTGAAGCTTCTGCGCAGCGGCACCAACAATTCAAAACTGGTCTCTCTGGACAACATCATGCCCAACGGCCTGCTGGAAGTGCTGAAAGGGCGCGGGCTGGCGGATACCAGCGTGCTGGACGATCCACGGGAAGCACTGCGCCTGGGCTATCGGTTCGATTCATTCCGGGATCGCTATCAAGCGATGTTCGAAGTGTTGAAAAAGCACTTGCCGGTGAAACAGGAAACCGTCGAAGACTGGCTGGACTTGAAGGCTGCGCAACGCCGCACGTGGTTCGACCAGGCCGACTTGCGCACCAGCGCGGCCCTGCTGCTGCTGGAGCAAGCGAGTTTCAGGCGTCAGATGTTGCTGGCTCAGGACGAAGTCAAACAGCGTTATCTGGGCGCTCGCGAGCTGAAAAACGGCGGAATGGACAAGGCCAACGCGACGCTGAGGCAAATTCTCGACAACAGTGGCTTTCTCAGCCGACCGGCAGAACTGCTTGGCAGCGGCGGATACGGCTTGCCGCAACCGCATGAATGGCAGCGCCTGGAGTCGGAAACCAGCCTGCGGCAAAAGCAGCTTCAGGCGTTGACCGGGGATCTGGACAAGGAAGTACGAGCACTGCTCGAACCGTCTCGAGCAGCGGAAATGGCTGCCAACGAAGCCAACGTGAAACAGATTGGTGAGCACTTGCGCAAATTGCACAAAGCGTCGGGTGGGTTGGAGTTGCCTTGAGGTAATAAAAGCAAAGATCGCAGCCTTCGACGGCTCCTACATGAAAATGCGTTCCCTGTAGAAGCGGCCGAAGGCGGCGATCTGGCTCTAATTCCTCTGTATCAAGAACTTTATCTTTAGCTGACGCGGGCCTTACGCACGCCGTCGGCCAGCGCCGAGCACAGGCTCAATACGCCATCGATTGCCTGATCCGGCGTGGTGGCATTGGCGATGTGATCGATCAACGCCGACCCCACCACCACACCATCGGCCAGACGTGCGATAGCCGCGGCTTGTTCTGGCGTGCGAATGCCGAAACCGATACTGATCGGCAGATCGGTATGGCGACGCAGGCGAGCCACCGCCTCTTCGACGTGTTCCAGCGTAGCCGCTCCAGCACCGGTCACACCGGCCACCGACACGTAGTACACGAATCCGGAGCTGCCATTGAGCACCGTTGGCAGACGTACGTCATCGGTGGTCGGTGTGGTCAGGCGGATGAAGTCGATGCCAGCTGCCTGAGCCGGGTCGCACAGTTCGCCGTTATGCTCGGGCGGCATGTCGACCACGATCAAGCCATCGACACCGGCTTCTTTAGCTTCGGCGATGAAGCGTGGCACGCCGTACATGTGGATCGGGTTGAAGTAACCCATCAGTACCAGCGGGGTTTCGTTGTTGTCCTTGCGGAACTCGCGGACCATTTCCAGGGTTTTCGCCAGATTCTGCCTGGCACCCAGGGCGCGTATGTTGGCGAGCTGGATCGCCGGACCGTCGGCCATCGGATCGGTGAAGGGCATGCCCAATTCGATCACGTCAGCGCCGGCTGCCGGCAAACCCTTGAGGATCGCCAGGGACGTGTCATAGCCCGGATCGCCAGCGGTGACGAAGGTCACGAGGGCAGCGCGATTTTGTTCCTTGAGTTCGGCAAAACGTGTTTGCAGGCGGCTCATCAGTGTTTCTCCTGCTTGGATTGTTCCATGTGATGCATCACGGTTTGCATGTCTTTGTCGCCACGGCCGGACAGGTTGACCACCATCAAGTGATCCTTCGGCAGGCTCGGTGCGCGTTTGAATACTTCAGCAAGGGCATGGGCGCTTTCCAGCGCTGGAATGATCCCTTCCAGGCGGCAGCATTGATGGAACGCCGCGAGGGCTTCGTCGTCAGTCACCGAGGTGTACTGAACGCGGCCGATGTCATGCAACCAGGCGTGTTCCGGGCCGATGCCCGGGTAATCGAGACCGGCTGAAATCGAGTGAGCGTCGATGATCTGGCCATCCTCGTCCTGCAACAGGAAGGTGCGGTTACCGTGCAGCACGCCCGGTACGCCGCCGTTGAGGCTGGCCGCGTGCTTGCCGGTTTCAATACCGTAACCGGCGGCTTCAACACCAATGATTTCAACGCTCTTGTCGTCGAGGAACGGATGGAACAGGCCCATGGCGTTGGAGCCACCGCCGATGCACGCCACCAGGCTGTCCGGCAGACGGCCTTCCTGGGCTTGCAATTGATCACGGGTTTCCTTGCCGATGACGGCCTGGAAGTCGCGAACCATCGCTGGATAAGGGTGCGGGCCGGCCACAGTGCCGATCAGATAGAAGGTGCTGTCGACGTTGGTCACCCAGTCACGCAAGGCTTCGTTCATCGCGTCCTTTAGGGTACCGGTGCCGGCTACGACCGGAATCACTTCGGCGCCCAGCAACTTCATTCGGAATACGTTGGCCTGCTGACGCTCAATGTCAGTGGTGCCCATGTAGATCACGCAGTCGAGACCAAAACGCGCGGCGACGGTGGCCGTTGCCACGCCATGCATGCCAGCGCCGGTTTCGGCGATGATGCGTTTTTTACCCATGCGTCGCGCCAGCAGGATCTGGCCGATGCAGTTGTTGATTTTGTGCGCGCCGGTGTGGTTCAGCTCTTCACGCTTGAGGTAAATCTTCGCGCCGCCGCAGAACTCGGTCAGGCGTTCCGCGAAATAAAGCGGGCTTGGGCGTCCGACATAGTCGCGCTGGAAGTAGGCCAATTCTTCCTTGAACGCAGGATCTTCCTTGGCCGCTTCGTATTCGCGGGCCAGATCGAGGATCAAAGGCATCAAGGTTTCAGCGACGTAACGGCCGCCGAACGCGCCAAACAGGCCGTTGGCATCAGGGCCGTTGCGCAGATTAGTCTGGGTCATTTGGGCGCTCCAGTTGAATGCGTGAAAGGGTGCATAAAAATTCAGTGGGGTCCACTCTACCCCTGACGCCCCGGACTGAAAACCGATAAGATCGACACAACCCGTCAGGAAAACTCACAGATAAAATGAGCCACGACCTCCCCCCGCTCAATGCACTACGCGCCTTCGAGGCGACCGCCCGCCTGAACAGCGTCAGTCAGGCTGCGGAGCAGCTGCACGTAACCCACGGCGCTGTCAGCCGGCAGCTCAAAGTGCTTGAAGAGCATCTCGGTGTGAGCCTTTTCATCAAAGAAGGTCGTGGCCTTAAACTCACAGATGCCGGGATGCGCTTACGTGACGCCAGCGCTGAAGCCTTCGAACGCTTGCGTTCGGTCTGCGCAGAACTCACACAAAGCACAGCCGACGCGCCGTTTGTGCTGGGCTGCTCCGGGAGCTTGCTGGCACGCTGGTTCATTCCGCGTCTCGGACGGTTGAATGCTGACCTGCCGGACCTGCGCTTGCACCTGTCTGCCGGCGAAGGCGATCTCGATCCGCGTCGCCCGGGCCTGGATGCTTTGCTGGTGTTTGCCGAACCGCCCTGGCCCGCGGACATGCAAGTCTTCGAACTGGCCAGCGAACGGATCGGTCCGGTCATGAGTCCGCGGTTCGCCGGTTACGAACGCCTGAAAACGGCGCCATCCACTGCCCTGCTCGATGAACCGTTGCTGCACACCACCTCACGTCCGCAAGCCTGGCCCAGTTGGGCGCAGCAAAGCGGCCTCGACGCCAAGGCGTTGAAGTACGGGCAGGGTTTCGAGCATTTGTATTATTTGCTGGAAGCGGCCGTGGCCGGGTTGGGCGTGGCGATTGCCCCGGAGCCGTTGGTGGCGGAAGATTTGAAAGCCGGCCGTCTGATAGCGCCATGGGGCTTCAGCGAAACCCCGGCACATCTGGCGCTGTGGTTGCCCAAGCGCGCCGCGGACGGGCGCGCCCGGCAATTGGCGCAATGGCTCAAGAATGAGCTGCGCCAAACGGATCAGTCACCGCGTTTGCACAGCAAGTAGGCCGCCAACAGGCCCAGTGCACCGACGGCGACACCCGCTGTAGTCCAAGGGTGTTCCTGGGCGTAGTCCCGGGTGGCAATGCCGGTCTCACGGGTTTTGACCTTGACCTCTTCATAGGCATCGGCGAGCAGATGGCGCGAATGCCTCAGTGCGTTTTCGGCATTGCCTTTGAGCACTTTGAGGGTCTTACGCGACTCGTCCGAGGCGTCGTCCTTAAGGTTTTCCAAGGATTTGAGCAGACTCTCGATCTCCGCTTCCATACTTTGCAATGAGGCTTTACGTAGGGAACTGTTAGCCATGGTGGCTCTCCTGCATTGTTGATGAGTGGCGTGTGTTGGTTGGGACTTCAGGGCATCGAGAAAGTGCAGTAAATGTGAACTTCCATGTCGGATCGGGCGACAGAAGTAAGACAGAAATTCACTGCTAGGCTGTAGTTCACACCCAAAGGAGAACGCCCATGTCTGACCATCACACCTACAAGAAAGTCGAACTGGTTGGCTCGTCCACCAGCAGCATCGAAGATGCGATCAACAATGCCCTGGCTGAAGCGGCCAAAAGCATCAAGCACCTGGAATGGTTTGAAGTGACCGAAACCCGTGGGCATATCAAGGACGGCAAGGCTGCGCACTTCCAAGTGACGCTCAAAGTCGGATTCCGGATTGCCAGCAGCTGAGTGTCGGCCCATCTTCTGAACTTGCGCGCTGGCCGATTGCCATAGGAAATGGCAAAGCGCTACATAAGTGCGTCCGGCCTATGCTGGGCGCCCCTTTGATCCGACCGGGGATGCAACTGATGAAGAAGTTTATTTTGGCGCTAGGTTTATTGAGCCTTGCAGGCACCGCGTTCGCCAACGGTAAGCCATGCGAAGAGCTCAAAGCTGAAATCGCTGCAAAACTGGATGCCAAGGGCGTTGCCGGGTATTCGCTGGAAATTGTCGATAAAGGCGCCGAGGCCGGCGGACAAGTGGTCGGCACGTGTGAAAGCGGCACCAAGGTCATCGTCTACAAGCGATAGCCTGATTTCTTTAGCCAATAAAAAGCCGACGCCATGGCGTCGGCTTTTTTATCCCTGCTTGACCTCAGCCGTTCATGACTTGGGCTAGCAGTTCGTAGGAATGCAGACGATCGGAATGTTCGTACAGGTCGCAGGTAAAAATCAGCTCATCGGGCTGAGTCTGTTCGACCAGCACTTCCAGTCTGGCGCGGATTTTCTCCGGGCTGCCAATCATTGCCAGGCCGAGGAAGTCACTCACCGCTTCTCGCTCATGAGGCAGCCACAGGCCGTCCATGGTTTTCACCGGTGGGCGCTGGACCAGGCTCTGGCCGCGCATCAGGGCGAGAATACGCTGGAACACTGAGGTGGCCAGATAGTCGGCCTGTTCATCGGTATCTGCCGCCACCAGCGGTACGCCAAGCATCACATAGGGCTTGTCCAAAACCGCGGAAGGCTTGAAGTGATTACGGTAGACGCGAATCGCCTCGTGCATGAACCGCGGTGCGAAATGTGACGCGAAGGCGTAAGGCAAACCCCGTTCGCCTGCCAGCTGCGCACTGAACAGACTGGAGCCCAACAGCCAGATCGGAACATTCGTACCGGTGCCCGGCATTGCGATGACACGCTGGTCCGGCGTACGGGGGCCGAGGTAACGCATCAGTTCCGCAACATCTTCCGGGAAGTCGTCGGCGCTGCCGGAGCGTTCACGACGCAACGCGCGAGCGGTCATCTGGTCCGAACCCGGCGCACGTCCGAGGCCCAGGTCGATCCGCCCGGGATAGAGGCTTTCCAGAGTGCCGAACTGTTCAGCGATCACCAGTGGCGCGTGGTTGGGCAGCATCACCCCGCCCGACCCGACGCGGATGGTCGATGTGCCACCCGCCAGATACCCCAGCAGCACCGAGGTCGCGGAGCTGGCGATGCCGTCCATGTTGTGGTGTTCGGCGACCCAAAAGCGGTTGTAGCCGAATTTTTCGACATGCTGTGCCAGGTCCAGCGAGTTGCGCAGGGACTGGGCTGGGCTGCCATTTTCCCGCACGGGTACCAGATCGAGGGTTGAAAACTTGATATCGGACAGTCGTTTCATAAACCTGCTTCTCCAATTGAGGGCGCAGGTTTTTTCTCGCGAACGAAAACCTGCCGAATCCAAAAGCGTGTTTCATGCAATGAGGGCATATACCCGAGTTTCAATAGCAGGGGAAAAATTCCTACAAAAAAAGCGGACCGATCAGATGAGGTGAACTTTGCGCCACGGTCTATCCTCAGAACCCTAGCGAACGAAACCACAAAGGCGCGATGTTTCGCGCCGGCTCTTGGAGGAGACAGGCATGGCTATCATCAAAAAAGCATCGGCCCATTGGGAAGGTGATCTGAAAACCGGCATCGGCTCGATTTCCACGGAAACCGGTGTGCTGCGGGAAGCGCCCTACGGCTTCAAGGCGCGCTTCGAAGGCGGCAAGGGCACCAACCCTGAAGAACTGATCGGCGCCGCGCACGCGGGTTGTTTTTCCATGGCGTTCTCCATGATCCTCGGCGACGCGGGCCTCAAGGCTGACAGCATCGATACCCATGCCGAAGTCACCCTTGATCAGGTGGACGGCGGTTTTGCCATCACGGCCGTGAAACTGATCCTCAAGGCCAAAATTCCCGGCGCCAGCCAGGCGCAGTTCGAGGAGCTGAGCAACAAGGCCAAAGAAGGTTGCCCGGTTTCCAAGGTACTGAATGCCAAGATCACCCTGGACGCGACGTTGGTGAGTTAAAACATGGTAAAGATCGCAGCCTTCGGCATCTCCTGCCGCCTCAGCCAGGAGCCGCCGAGGCTGCGATCTTTTTTGCCTTGAAACAAAACAACACGCGCAAAACTATGGTCGAATAAATGACAGCAGCAATAAACGCATGCCCCATGCGCGCTGCCTCAAGGGAGTCTCAACCATGAAACGTTTTGCCTTGGTGGTTATCTGTTGCGCGCTGGCCACATCGGCCTTTGCCGCACCAAAACCCTGTGAAGAACTCAAGGCCGAAATCGAAGCCAAGATCCAGGCCCAAAAGGTTGCTTCCTATACCCTGGAAATCGTCACTAATGACGAAGTGCACGACCAGAACATGGTGGTCGGCTCTTGCGAAGGCGGCACCAAGAAGATCATCTACCAGAAGAACGATCGCTGACCGACTTCACGGCACACAGTTGATCTGGCGCTCTTCAGCGACGATTTCACGTTTGGCGTTATACAGGCGTGCCTGCGGGGTGAATGCCATGGAGCGGGCTTGCAACACGTAACGCTGACCGGCTTCAAAATGATCGTACTTGATGATCATGTAGCACAGCCGCTCCGTGGAACCGTTGAACAAGTCCGCACCTCCGCCTGGCACTTCAAAGTCGAAGCGAACCGTCAGCTCATGGCTACCGGGCGTGACCTGGAAATAACGCCCTTCGCGCAAACGCTGATTGTCCAGTCGCTCGGCCATCAGCAATTTGTCATTTGGGAAAGGCGTGGAGAAGTCGACCCACGCCATTTGCGGATTAGCGGCCGGCATCGGCGCCGAACAGCCGGCCACCGCGGTTGTAGTCAGTAACAGCATCAACCTGCGCATGATGAGTATCCCGATATCTGAATACTCAGAATAGCGCTGATCAAGTGCGTTGGCAGCCTGCCGGTGTGCCCTGTCCTATGACTTTTCGCTGCTGATCGTAAAGTTTGGCCCACGGACGAAAACCAATGTTCCCCGCTTGCAGTTGGTAACGTTCACCGGCGTTGAAGTCTTTGAATTTCACGTTCATCTGACAATCACGCCACAGCGGCTCAGCATCGGGGCCGATGTTGGTGGGCTCAACCGGGAACTGGTAGCGAACCGTCAACTCATGGCTGCCCGGCTGCACCTCGAAGTAACGCTTGTCGGTGGCTGCCTTGTTGTCCACCTCCATCGCCAGCAGGGCCGTGTCTTCCTGATGCGACTCCAGATCGATCCACGCCTGCGTCGGATCATGGTGAGGTAATCCGAACCCGGCACAACCGGCCAGCATCAGCAGGCCTCCCGTCAGCATCAACTTGCGCATAGCGGAGCTCCAGTCAAGCGGGATAGTCTTGCGAGCAGACTCTCCAGAGATTTTTATTTTGATCAGGCCGCGTCCAAGCCTTGGGTTACTTGATCGCGTTTTGCGCGTTTTGTTTCCGGGTGTGTTGTTTTTGTTGCTCAACGGTTGCTCCAGCATCAGCTACTACAGCCAGCTGGCCAGTGGTCAGATGCAACTGCTGCGGGCTCGGGAGCCGGTTTCCGAAGTCATTGCCGACCCACAGCGCGATCAGAAACTGCGTGCGCACCTGGTCGAATCGCAGAAGGCCCGGACGTTCGCCAGTCAACAGCTGCACCTGCCGGATAACCAGAGTTACCGTTTGTACGCTGACATAGGCCGCCCTTATGTAGTCTGGAACGTGTTCGCTACGCCGGAATTTTCCCTGAAACCACAAAATCACTGTTTCCCCATTGCCGGCTGCGTGGCCTATCGCGGCTATTACAGCCAGAGCGCGGCTCGCGGTGAAGCGGCGTTACAGCGCCTGCAAGGCCTGGACGTGTCGATTGGCGGTGTCGAGGCGTATTCGACGCTCGGCTGGTTCAACGATCCGATCATGAGTTCGATGATGGGATGGGGCGATGAACGCCTCGCCACGCTGATCTTTCACGAACTGGCGCATCAACGCGTATATGTGAAGGACGACACGGAGTTCAACGAGTCATTCGCCACCTTCGTCGAGCAGGAAGGCACCCGCCAATGGCGCGCATTCCGTCACCTGCCACCGGAAAGCGGAGCGAAGGCGCAGCAACGGGATCAGTTCATTCAACTGGTTCTGGACAGCCGAACCCGCCTTGAAAAACTCTACGCCCAGCCATTGCCGCCGGAGCAAATGCGCCAGCGCAAAGCGGCGGAGTTCGAGCGTCTGCGCAGCGAATACCGTCAGATGCGTGACCGCCAATGGGCCGGGGACAAACGTTACGACGCCTGGATCAATGCGCCGATGAACAATGCACGGTTGTTGCCGTTTGGCCTGTATGACCAGTGGGTGCCGGCATTTGCTGCGCTGTTCGAGAAGGAGGGCCGCGATTGGCTGAAATTCTATGCGGCGGCGCAGAAGCTGGGGGCGTTGCCGGTAGATGAGCGCAAAGTGGCGCTCAACGTGTTGTCGGAATCAAAGAACATCAGTGGCTGACAGGCCCTCATCGCGGGCAAGCCCGCTCCCACAGGAGTTAGGTGTTTATCCAAAAAGGTCTGGCTGACACGGACTCTGTGGGAGCGGGCTTGCCCGCGATGGCGTACTGACTAGCGCTGCAAAAACGCCTGATGCATCTCGTCCAGCGTTTCAAAATGATAGGCCGGTGCTTCAGCGCTCAGCTCTTCCCGACTGCCAAACCCGTACCCTACCGCGGCCGCATCCAGGCCATTGCTACGTGCACCGATCAGGTCGTGCTTGCGGTCGCCGATCATCAACGTATTGGCCGGGTCCAGGCCTTCTTCGGCCATCAAGTGCGCGATCAGCTCGACTTTGTTGGTCCGGGTGCCATCGAGTTCACTCCCATAAATCACCTTGAAATGCTTGGCGAAGTCGAAATGCCGGGCGATCTCACGGGCGAACACCCACGGTTTGGAGGTGGCGACGTACAGCTGTCGTCCTTGTCCGCTGAGGGTTTCCAATAGCGGTGTGACGCCGTCGAACACGCGGTTTTCGTACAGGCCGGTGACTTTGAAACGCTCCCGGTAAAAATTCACCGCTTCCCAGGCCTTCGGCTCATCAAAGTCATAGAACTGCATGAATGCCTGCAACAACGGCGGGCCGATGAAGTGCTCGAGCCGGGTCAGGTCGGGCTCATCGATGCCGAGCTTGCTCAAGGCGAACTGAATCGAACGCGTGATGCCTTCGCGCGGGTCGGTCAGTGTGCCGTCGAGGTCAAATAGAACGGTTTGGTAATGCATGAAAATTCCTGGGCAATAGAGAAGCGTTTCAGATTTGGTCGTAGCCTTCGGCCAGATGCAGATCCTTGAGCTTCACGTAGTTCGCCGCGCTGTAAGTGAAAAAGGCTTGTTCCTTGTCGGTCAGGGGTCGCACCTGCTTCACCGGACTGCCCACATACAAAAAGCCGCATTCCAGGCGCTTGCCCGGAGGCACCAGACTGCCGGCACCAATGATCACATCGTCGCCGACCACCGCGCCGTCCATGACGATGCTGCCCATGCCAATCAACACCCGGCTGCCTACGCTGCAACCGTGCAGCATGACTTTATGGGCGATGGTCACGTCATCGCCGATCAGCAGCGGGTAACCGTCAGGGTTGAAAGGCCCGGCATGGGTGATGTGCAGCACGCAGCCGTCCTGCACGCTGGTGCGCGCACCGATGCGGATGCGGTGCATGTCGCCGCGGATCACCGTCAATGGCCATACCGAGCTGTCTTCGCCGATTTCGACGTCGCCGATCACCACCGCCGAGCGGTCGACAAAAGCGCCTTTGCCCAGCAGCGGCGTGTGGTTCTGATACTTGCGAAGATTCACGATAGGGTTTCTCTCTGTTGCTGATAGCTGCGGTGAACGTCGATTGTAATTAAGATGGCTGCATGTTTCTTCCAGCCAAGGTGCCAACCGTGAGCGTGAACAACCCTCTTTTGCAGTCCTACGACCTGCCGCCGTTCTCCGCGATCCGTGCCGAGCATGTGCAACCGGCCATTGAACAGATCCTGGCTGACAACCGCGCCGCCATTATCGAGATCCTCAAGACCCAGGGCAAACAACCGACCTGGGCCGGCCTGGTGCTGGCGATGGACGAGCTCAACGATCGCCTGGGCGCCGCGTGGAGCCCGGTCAGCCACTTGAACGCCGTGTGCAACAGCGCCGAATTGCGCGAAGCCTACGAGTCATGCCTGCCGGCCTTGAGCGCCTACTCCACTGAAATGGGCCAGAACCGTGAACTGTTCCAGGCCTATGAAGCCCTGGCCAACAGCCCGGAAGCCGCCGGTTTCGACGTCGCGCAAAAAACCATACTGGAACACGCCCTGCGTGACTTCCGTCTGTCGGGTATCGACCTGCCGGAAGCCGAGCAGAAGCGTTACGCCGAAGTGCAGAGCAAATTGTCCGAGCTGGGCAGCCGCTTCTCCAACCAGTTGCTCGACGCCACCCAAGCCTGGACCAAGCACATTACCGATGAAGCGGCTCTTGCCGGCCTGACCGATTCGGCCAAGGCGCAAATGGCTGCCGCCGCGCAGGCCAAAGAGCTGGATGGCTGGCTGATCACTCTGGAATTCCCGAGCTACTACGCGGTGATGACCTACGCCCACGACCGTGCATTGCGCGAAGAAGTCTACGCCGCCTACTGCACCCGTGCGTCGGACCAGGGCCCGAATGCCGGTCAGAACGATAACGGCCCGGTCATGGAAGAAATCCTCGACCTGCGTCAGGAGCTGGCAAGACTGCTGGGTTTCGGCAGTTTCTCGGAATTGAGCCTGGCAACCAAAATGGCCGAGTCGAGCGATCAAGTGCTGAGTTTCCTGCGCGACCTGGCCCAACGCAGCAAGCCGTTCGCCGCCCAGGACTTGCAACAGCTCAAGGCTTACGCCGCCGAGCAGGGCTGCCCGGATCTGCAGAGCTGGGACAGCGGTTTCTACGGCGAGAAACTTCGCGAGCAGCGTTACAGCGTTGCCCAGGAAGCCCTTCGCGCCTACTTCCCGATCGATAAAGTGCTGAGCGGTCTGTTCGCCATTGTGCAACGTCTGTACGGCATCGAGATCGCCGAGCAGAAAGGTTTCGACACCTGGCACCCGGATGTACGCCTGTTCGAGATCAAGGAAAACGGCCAGCACGTCGGTCGTTTCTTCTTCGACCTTTACGCCCGCGCCAACAAGCGTGGCGGTGCCTGGATGGATGGCGCCCGCGACCGTCGCCGCACCGCCGAAGGTGTACTGCAAAGCCCGGTGGCCAACCTGGTCTGCAACTTCACCCCGGCTGACAGCGGCAAGCCCGCCCTGCTGACCCACGATGAAGTGACCACCCTGTTCCACGAGTTCGGTCATGGTCTGCATCACTTGCTGACTCGCGTCGAACACGCCGGGGTTTCCGGCATTAACGGTGTGGCCTGGGATGCGGTCGAGCTGCCAAGCCAGTTCATGGAAAACTGGTGTTGGGAGCCGGAAGGCCTGGCGCTGATTTCCGGTCATTACGAAACCGGCGAGCCACTTCCACAGGACCTGCTGCAGAAGATGCTCGCGGCGAAAAACTTCCAGTCCGGCCTGATGATGGTCCGCCAACTGGAATTCTCGCTGTTCGACTTCGAGCTGCATGCCACCCACGGCGACGGTCGCACTGTGCTGCAAGTGCTTGAAGGCGTGCGTGACGAGGTTTCGGTCATGCGTCCGCCGGCCTACAACCGCTTCCCCAACAGCTTTGCGCACATCTTCGCCGGTGGTTATGCCGCGGGCTACTACAGCTATAAATGGGCAGAAGTGCTGTCCGCCGATGCGTTCTCGAAGTTCGAGGAAGAAGGCGTGCTCAACGCCAATACTGGCCGCGCATTCCGTGAAGCGATCCTCGCGCGCGGTGGTTCCCAGGAGCCGATGGTGTTGTTCGTCGACTTCCGTGGCCGTGAGCCTTCGATTGACGCACTCTTGCGCCACAGCGGCCTGAGTGAGGACGCGGCAGCATGAGTGAGGGTCCCGTGATTACCAAACGACGCTTTATCGCCGGGGCGGTTTGCCCGGCCTGCAGCGAGCCGGACAAGCTGATGATGTGGAACGAAGACAGCGTACCGCACCGTGAGTGTGTGGCTTGCGGTTATTCCGATACGCTGAATGAACAAGGTCTGTCTGTGCCCAAGGAATTGGGCACGCGGGTCAATACGTCTGCCCTGAAAGCGCCGGATACCAAGGTTCAGGCCGTACAGTTTTTCCCGAACCCGAAGCTGAAAAAGAAAACTGAAGAGTAGTTCTCAGATGAGAGCGCCTTCCACTGCGCAATGCAGTGGGAGGCGTTGCTACTCGACATGCGCCGATTTGAACCAGTTTTTCATCGAGCACGCCGCGAAGGGGCTCGTGCTGCAATCGCCGTTGATCAGCGCAGCTCGCAGCTTATCGATGTCCGCCTGCATCATGTAACGAACACCCTCCTTGCCTGAGCGGTCAAAGACCTGTCAGGCAGGCGTGAATTAAATGTGAAAGGCTGCTGCCGGGAGCGCGTGACCAAACGTCAGGGGGCACCCGGCAGACTTCAAGCGACGCCGTCCTATAGCTTCAGTTTGAAAAAAGCTTTGACCAAGTCTGACAGACCGGGCGTTTCTATCAAATTGTAACTGTGGGCGTTAATTTTCCTGACTGCAAAAGTGGCACCTTCATCAATAGATGTGGCGTAAAAAGATGCGTCGAGTTCCGGTCCATCGGTATCGTCTAGATCAAGCGTTTCAATTCGAACGACGTGTCTCAATGGCGCGACATCCTCAATCGGTTTCGCAGGGTCAAAAACCTCGACAAGATCAACGTCATTCAGAAAAAGAAAAACGCCATACTCCGGGCTTATGACTTGCTGCCGATAGAAGGAAAGTCCAACTTCCGTTATTGCGCTGATATCCTGCTCATCAATGCTTCCATCCGGAATGACATTGATATCCGACCAAGGATCGAAATCGAGCTTGTATTTTTCGGCACCGTCAAATGCTATATGCAACGACATGCTTATTACTTTTCCAGAACGCTCTAACTGCTGCAGGCTATCCACATTATCAGTTAGCGCCCGTACCAACTTTATAATTATTTCATGACCTTCATCGGTTTCTACACGCTGAAGATACACACCTTCTTTATCAGGTTTCCACATAATGATTCTCGCTGTCGGCCTTTCCTGCTTCGATGAAACGGCAAGTGTCCATTACGGATTGACAATAGTCGCGTAGGCCGTGGCCAATGCCAGCATCTTTGCTTTGTCGTCATGATCGATGTCGCCATCACCATCTACGTCTCTTGTCTTCTCAAGGCTGAAAGACTTTCCACCATCGTAAGACGAAGCAATGAAGATGCTGGAGTCCAGCAACGTGTCTGTCGACACGCCATCTTCATCCTGAAGCGACTCTTTAAGAGCAAATTGCATGGAAACCAGGACTTCATCCGGATCGACGATAGTAGGGCCAAGCTTTTGAAGAAAGATGCCACGACGATTAAAAAACGACATTATAAAATCCCTTTAATTGATATTAATTTTTAAGTTTACCGCGAGAAAACAATACCGATATTCGCTCCATATAAACCACACTTTATATGTTTCGCTTAATTGCCTGAGCGACATTTAAAAGTAAAAGGTGCCGAACGGCAGTGGCATGCTGAAGGATCCCGCGATACTGTATGCACATACAGCATCCGGATCATGCCCATGCACACGCCATTGCCCCCACGCGGTCGCGGCACCGCGACCAACCCGCACAACCGTTTCGCCCCCCATCGTTCGGTGGCCGAGGACGACGGCTGGTATCAGGAAGTGCCAACGACCCAAGGCACAGAGGTGCGTATCGAGACGGCGAAAACCATCATCACCCGCAATAACTCGCCGGACCTGCCTTTCGATCGCTCGATCAATCCCTATCGCGGTTGCGAGCACGGATGCATTTATTGCTATGCGCGACCCAGCCACGCCTATTGGGACATGTCGCCGGGGCTGGATTTCGAAACCAGGCTGATCGCCAAAACCAATGCCGTGGAGGTGCTGGAACAACAGCTGTCCAAACGCGGTTATCAATGTGCGCCGATCAACCTGGGCTCCAACACCGATCCGTATCAGCCGATCGAGCGCGAGTACAAGATCACCCGGCAAACCCTCGAAGTGCTGCTGCGTTACCGGCATCCAGTAACCATCGTCACCAAAGGCTCGTTGATTTTGCGCGACCTCGATCTGCTGGCCGAACTCGCCCGACAACGGTTGGTGGCGGTGATGATCAGCCTGACCACGCTGGACGACGAACTCAAACGCACCCTCGAACCGCGCGCCGCAGCGCCCAAGGCCCGGTTGCGGGCGATCAGGGTCATGCGCGAGGCCGGAATCCCGGTGGGGGTGCTGTGTTCACCGATGATTCCGATGATCAACGACAGCGAACTCGAAAGCCTGCTCACCGAAGCCCAGGCAGCCGGGGCGCAAAGCGCTGCTTACATGATGTTGCGCCTGCCGCTGGAGGTGGCGCCGCTGTTCGAAGAATGGTTGGCCGCCCACTACCCTCAAAGGGCAGCGCATGTACTGAGCCTGATTCGCCAGAGCCGTGGCGGCGAGTTGTACGACAGCCGCTTTGGCGCACGAATGCGCGGAGAAGGACCCTTTGCCGATCTGCTGGCGCAGCGGTTTGCCAAGACCATCAAGCGCCTTGGGCTCAATCATCGAGAGGGATTCAACCTGGACTGCGAGGCCTTTTGTCCGCCGGGTCGCCAAATGTCACTGATTTGAGGACGAATTGGCCTATCGTTGAATATTGAAGAACGCGCTGGAAGATTAGGCCAGTCACGTTTTTTGTGACCTGGAACACACGTTCTAGAGCGCTTTATTCAGTTTCAGTTAAGATTCGGCCGCTACCTTGTTCATCGAGTGACTGACGGGTCGAGATCTTCGACCTGGATGTTTTTTATACAGCCACTGGCTTCACACCGGACTTCACGGAAAACTCCCTGACTCCGCCAAAGAGGATGAATCATGAGTGACAAGGATAAACAGCCGTTGGCTGCGTCGGCTTCCGCCCAACCCGAGGCGGAAACCGCCGATGCAGCGCTGCAGCATATCGTTGACGGCTTTTTGCATTTTCATCATGAGATTTTTCCGCAGCAGGAAGAACTCTTCAAAAAACTCGCCACAGCCCAACGGCCACGCGCCATGTTCATCGCCTGCGCCGATTCGCGCATCGTTCCTGAACTGATCACCCAAAGCTCCCCCGGCGATCTGTTCGTCACCCGTAATGTCGGCAACGTCGTCCCCCCTTACGGGCAAATGAACGGCGGTGTTTCCACGGCTATCGAATACGCCGTACTGGCCCTCGGCGTGCATCACATCATTATCTGCGGGCACTCCGACTGCGGCGCGATGCGCGCGGTGCTCAACCCGCAAAGCCTGGAAAAAATGCCCACGGTCAAAGCCTGGCTGCGGCATGCGGAAGTGGCGAAGACCATGGTCCAGGACAACTGCAACTGCGCGAATGAAAGCGAAAGCATGCACATCCTCACCGAAGAGAATGTCATCGCCCAATTGCAGCACTTGCGCACTCACCCATCGGTGGCCTCGCGAATGGCTAATGGTCAATTGTTTATCCACGGTTGGGTCTACAACATCGAAACCAGCGAAATCAAAGCCTACGACGCCGATCAGGGATGTTTCCTGCCGCTCAATGGCAGCCTGCCCCTTCCGGTGGCGACGCCCAAAGCGCGCTTCTAAAACCTCCTAAATCTGTGTGGAACAGTCGAGGCTGCCGATCAGGCAGCCCGGCTTCGCCATGCCTGAAGAAAACTTCGGGAGAATCACCATGCGTGCTGCGCAATTCAAAGCTGTTTTGCCACGGGAGCTGTTGGCTTCTGTGGTCGTTTTCCTGGTCGCCCTGCCGCTGTGCATGGGTATTGCCATCGCGTCTGGGTTACCTCCGGCCAAAGGCCTGATCACCGGGATCATCGGTGGTTTGGTGGTGGGCTGGCTGGCCGGTTCGCCGTTGCAAGTGAGCGGCCCCGCCGCCGGTTTGGCGGTGCTGGTGTTCGAACTGGTGCGCCAGCATGGCGTGGTCATGCTCGGGCCGATCTTGCTGCTCGCAGGTTTCCTGCAGCTGGTGGCCGGTCGCTTGAAACTGGGCTGCTGGTTCCGTGTGACAGCGCCTGCCGTTGTGTATGGCATGCTTGCCGGGATCGGCGTATTGATCGTCCTGTCACAGGTCCATGTGATGCTCGATGCAGCGCCAAAACCGTCGGGGCTGGATAACCTCGCGACCTTCCCCGCCGCAGTGGCCCAGGCCATACCGTCCGTTGGCTGGCAGGCCGGGCTGCTCGGGTTATCGACCATCGCCGTGATGTGGCTGTGGGAAAAACTGCGCCCGTACTCCCTGCGCTTTATTCCAGGCGCCCTGCTCGGCGTCGGTCTTGCCACCACCGCCAGCCTGCTCCTGTCGTTGCAGGTCAAACGGGTGGAAGTGCCGGCCAATCTGTGGGAAGCCATTGACTGGCTGCGACCGGCAGACCTGCTCAATCTGGCAGACCCTACCCTGCTCGTCGCTGCCTTCGCCGTGGCGTTCATCGCCAGCGCCGAGACCCTGCTCTCGGCTGCCGCGGTAGACCGGATGCACAGCGGCCAGCGCTCGGACTTCGACCGGGAATTGTCGGCGCAAGGTGTCGGCAACATGCTCTGCGGCCTGCTCGGCGCCCTGCCGATGACCGGCGTGATCGTCCGCAGCTCGGCCAACGTCCAGGCCGGCGCCACCACACGCTACTCGACGATATTCCATGGGCTATGGCTGCTGGCTTTCGTATTGTTGCTGTCGAGCGTGCTGCAAAGCATTCCGGTGGCCAGCCTGGCCGGTGTGCTGGTGTACACCGGGTTCAAGCTGGTGGACCTCAAGGCCTTTCGCGGCCTCGGACGCTACGGTCGGATGCCGATGTTCACCTATGCCGCTACCGCGCTGGCCATCGTCTTCACTGATTTGCTGACCGGTGTGCTGATCGGTTTCGGTCTGACGCTGGTGAAACTGGCGCTGAAGGCTTCACGTTTGAAAATCAGCCTGATCGACCTGCCTCAGGACGGCGAGATGGAGTTGCGTCTGGTGGGCGCGGCGACGTTTCTTAAAGTACCCGCGCTGACCAAGGTGCTCGGGAGCATTCCCGCAGGCGCGACGGTGCATGTGCCGCTCAATAACCTGAGCTACATCGACCACTCGTGTCTGGAGTTGCTGGAGGAATGGGGCCGGGCTAATGCGGCCAAGGGTTCGAAGCTGTTGATTGAGTCTCGAGGGTTGAAGCGCAGGCTTGAGGGACGAGTACGGACTAACACTGGTATAGGTGCGGCTGGCTGAAGATTCCTTGTGGGAGCGAGCTTGCTCGCTCCCACAAGGAACAGAGTCGCCTGATATTCAGACGACCGTCTGATCCAGCTCCAGGTTGACGCCCAGGCGGCGGGACATGCATGGCCAGCGCTTCCACGCGGCGCCGGTCTCTGGGCTGCTCAGCTTCTCGCGATAGGCTTCCACCGACTCCAGCGCGAAACTCTCCTCGCTCAGCATTTCGTCGAAGGCGTGATGCACGACCTCATCGAGTTGGTTGGCAAATTCCTCACCGATCAATTGGTGGGCAATCAGGTTGGCGACAGTCATGTCCAAGGGGATCAGTGGCTGGCCGAAATGCTTGATGTACAGGTCGTTGACCTCTTCGACAAAGCGATGCGCCAGATAAGCCTCGTCCAGCAGGCTGTCGAGCCCGACATGGCCGGCCATGATGGCTGGCGGCTGGAGGAAGTATTGTTCGGCGATTTTCAGCACCGGTTTGATCTGTGACTCGATACCCGCTTCCCTGGCGACTTCATTGGCTGCATCCAGCAGATCAGGAACTTCATCAATGTAGGCGGCAACAAAACGCGTCAGCACACCCTGGGCGTCCTTCTCGGGCAACTGGATCGCCGGATGTAGATGAGGCAGCTTGCTTTCCAGCTGACGAGTCAGCAGTCCGGTTTCTTTTTCGTGCTGTTGGGCTGTTTGGATCTGCTCGCGCAATGCGGCGGTGTTCATGAAAACTCCAGGAAACAAAGGCAATGAAATAGGGAAGACATAACTTAGCTGGCTTACGAAAAATGCTAAGACGCATTTGTCATAATTATTTCATCCTTGAGACGCCCCCGTTATATCGGTTTGCCACCACTCGTCTGCATCCTTCTCCATTCGTGCCCTGCAACGCAAGTTAATGCTGTTTCAGATGATTTACGCCTTCGCATTGCGAGGTGGGAGTCGCTGTCTATACTCGGGTTGGAATGGAGTTAGCTGATGACGCCCGACTGCATATGCAGCAAGGCCCGGTGCTCAAGTTCGTAGTCTGATGCAGCCGCTCCCTTGCCGCAGGTGAAAGCCGGCGGGATAACAAGAACGATAAGGGGAACCCGCAATGATGCGACATCCACATGTCTGGATGGGCCTCCTGTTGTGGTCGATTTTCAGCCAGGCGCAAGCCGCCTGGACTGTGAATATGGCGCCTGGAGCGACTGAAATCAGTCACGCTGTGTTTGACCTGCACATGACCATTTTCTGGATCTGTGTGGTGATCGGCATCATCGTCTTTGGTGCCATGTTCTGGTCGATGATCCTGCACCGCCGCTCGACCGGGCAGGTGGCGGCCAAGTTTCATGAAAGCACCACCGTCGAAATTCTCTGGACCATCGTGCCCTTCATCATCCTGGTGGCCATGGCGGTTCCCGCGACGGCGACCCTGATCAAGATGTACGACGCCAGTGAGCCGGACATCGATATCCAGGTCACCGGCTATCAATGGAAATGGCACTACAAATACCTGGGCCAGGACGTCGAGTTCTTCAGCAACCTGGCCACCCCCGCCGACCAGATCCACAACAAGGAAGCCAAGGGCGAGCACTACTTGCTTGAGGTCGATAAGCCGTTGGTGCTGCCGATCGGCGCCAAAGTGCGCTTCCTCGTGACCTCCGCCGACGTGATCCACTCATGGTGGGTGCCGGCCTTCGCGGTCAAGCGCGACGCGATCCCGGGATTCGTCAACGAAGCCTGGACGCGTGTCGAAAAGCCCGGCATCTACCGTGGTCAGTGCGCCGAGCTGTGCGGCAAGGACCACGGGTTCATGCCGATCGTGGTCGAGGTCAAGGAGAAGGCCGATTACGAGAAATGGCTGGGTGAGCGCAAGGCGGAAGCCGCGCAACTCAAGGAACTGACCAGCAAGGAATGGACCCTCGACGAGCTCAAGGAGCGTGGCGACAAGGTCTATCACACCACTTGCGTGGCCTGTCACCAGGCCGAGGGTCAAGGTCTGCCGCCGATGTTCCCGGCACTCAAGGGCTCGAAAATTGCCACCGGACCGATCAAGGATCACCTGAGCATTGTCTTCCACGGCAAGCCCGGCACGTCCATGGCGGCGTTCGGCAAACAGCTCTCGGAAGTCGATATTGCGGCGGTCGTGACCTACGAACGTAACGCCTGGGGCAACAACAAGGGCGACATGGTCACTCCGAAAGAAGTGCTTGAGCTGAAACAGGCGGAAAGCAAATGACCCGGTCCATTGCTCACCTCAGGAACCGGTCGGGGCACTGCGCCCCGGCCTGCCCAGCCCATCCGGTTAAAGGAGACAGGCCATGAGCGCCGTAATCGATGACCACGGTCATGCCGACCACGCCCACGGCCCTGCCAAAGGCCTGATGCGTTGGGTGCTGACCACCAACCACAAGGACATCGGCACGCTGTACCTGTGGTTCGCGTTTTCCATGTTCCTGCTCGGCGGCTCGTTTGCGATGGTGATTCGCGCCGAGCTGTTCCAGCCGGGCCTGCAAATCGTCCAGCCGGAATTTTTCAACCAGATGACCACCATGCACGGCCTGGTGATGGTCTTCGGCGCAGTGATGCCGGCATTCGTCGGCCTCGCCAACTGGATGATTCCGCTGATGGTCGGCGCGCCGGACATGGCCCTGCCACGGATGAACAACTTCAGCTTCTGGCTTCTGCCAGCGGCGTTCATCATGCTGGTTTCGACCTTGTTCACCCCGGGGGGCGGGCCGAACTTTGGCTGGACGTTCTACGCGCCGCTGTCCACGACCTACGCGCCGGAAAGCGTGACGTTCTTCATCTTCGCCATCCACTTGATGGGGATCAGTTCGATCATGGGCGCGATCAACGTGATCGCCACCATCCTCAACCTGCGCGCCCCCGGCATGACGCTGATGAAAATGCCGCTGTTCGTCTGGACCTGGCTGATCACCGCGTTCCTGCTGATCGCGGTGATGCCGGTGCTGGCCGGGTGCGTGACGATGATGCTGATGGACATCCACTTCGGCACCAGCTTCTTCAGTGCTGCCGGCGGCGGTGATCCGGTGCTGTTCCAGCACGTGTTCTGGTTCTTCGGTCACCCCGAGGTGTACATCATGATTCTGCCGGCCTTCGGTGCCGTCAGCTCGATCATCCCGACCTTTTCGCGCAAGCCGCTGTTCGGCTACACCTCGATGGTCTACGCCACGGCCAGTATTGCGTTCCTGTCATTCATCGTCTGGGCGCACCACATGTTCGTGGTCGGCATTCCGCTGGTGGGCGAGCTGTTCTTCATGTACGCCACGCTGCTGATCGCGGTGCCAACGGGCGTGAAGGTGTTCAACTGGGCCAGCACCATGTGGCAGGGCTCGCTGACCTTCGAGACACCGATGCTGTTTGCGGTGGCGTTCGTGATCCTGTTTTCCATCGGCGGGTTCTCCGGGCTGATGCTGGCCATCGCCCCGGCGGACTTCCAGTACCAGGACACTTACTTCGTGGTCGCGCACTTCCACTATGTGCTGGTGCCGGGCGCGATCTTCGGGATCTTCGCTTCGGCGTACTACTGGATGCCGAAGTGGACAGGTCACATGTACGACGAAACCCTCGGCAAGCTGCACTTCTGGCTGTCGTTCATCGGCATGAACATGGCTTTCTTCCCGATGCACTTCGTGGGCCTGGCTGGGATGCCACGGCGGATTCCGGACTACAACCTGCAATTCGCCGACTTCAACATGGTGTCGTCGATCGGTGCCTTCATGTTCGGCGCCACGCAGATTTTCTTCCTGTTCATCGTGATCAAGACCATTCGCGGCGGCCCGCCGGCACCGGCCAAACCATGGGATGGGGCTGAAGGGCTGGAGTGGAGCATTCCGTCACCGGCGCCGTATCACACCTTCACCACGCCGCCGGAAGTGAAATGAACAATTTCTGCCTTGTGGATATTCCTGTGGGAGCTGGCTTGCCAGCGATGGGATCACCGCGGTGTGTCAGACATGCAGCCATCGCTGGCAAGCCAGCTCCCACAGGGTTCTCGGTGGAGGGCATAGTTCATGGCTGATTCAATTTCGATGAAGAAGCTGGTCACTCGGCTATTGCTGGTGGTGGTCGCGATGTTTGTCTTCGGCTTTGCCCTGGTGCCGATCTACGACGTGATGTGCAAGGTGTTCGGCATCAACGGCAAGACTGCCGGTCAGTACGAAGGCGAGCAAACGGTCGATACCTCGCGGCAGGTGCGCGTGCAGTTCCTGTCGACCAATTCCGCCGACATGTCCTGGGATTTCTATCCCAAGCACGATGAACTGACGGCCAACCCCGGTGCGGTGAACGAGATGATCTTCATCGCGCACAACCCCACCGACAAGCCGATGAGCGCCCAGGCCGTACCGAGCATCGCGCCGAGCGCGGCGGCGGCGTATTTCCACAAGACCGAATGCTTCTGCTTTACCCAGCAAGTGCTACAACCCGGGCAGCGGATCGAGATGCCGGTACGTTTCATCGTTGACCGTGACATGCCCAAGGAAGTGAAGCACCTGACGCTGTCCTACACGCTGTTCGATATCACCGCCCGACATCCACCGGTCGCAGTAAACACTGGCGGTTGAGCGTGCCCGATAAGGAGAACAATAAATGGCAACTCATGAGCATTATTACGTTCCGGCCCAGAGCAAATGGCCGATCATCGCCACGGTCGGGATGTTCGTCACGGTGTTCGGCCTGGCCACCTGGTTCAACGATCTGAAAGCGGCGCGGCCCGAATCCCATGGCCCGCTGATCTTTTTCGTCGGTGGCCTGCTGCTGGCCTACATGCTGTTCGGCTGGTTCGGCACGGTGATCAAGGAAAGTCGCGGCGGCTTGTACAGCGCGCAGATGGACCGTTCGTTTCGCTGGGGCATGAGCTGGTTCATCTTCTCGGAGGTGATGTTTTTTATCGCCTTCTTCGGTGCGCTGTTCTATGTCCGGCAGGTCTCCGGTCCGGCGCTCGGCGGAGAAGGCACCAAAGGCCTGGCGCACATGCTGTGGCCGAACTTCGAGTTCGTCTGGCCGTTGCTGAACAACCCGGACTCGAAACTGTTTCCTCCCCCCAAGGACGTCATCAGTCCATGGGGCCTGCCGCTGCTCAACACCGTGCTGTTGGTGAGCTCTAGCGTGACCGTGACCATCGCCCATCACGCCTTGAAAAAAGGCCATCGCGGCGCATTGAAAATCTGGCTGGCGATCACCGTACTGTTGGGATGTGCGTTCCTCGGCTTCCAGGCTGAAGAATACATCCACGCCTACCAGGAACTGGGCCTGACCCTGGGTTCGGGCATCTACGGCGCCACCTTCTTCATGCTCACCGGGTTCCACGGCGCGCACGTGACCATGGGCACCATCATCCTGTTCGTGATGCTGATGCGAGTGATGCGCGGGCACTTCGACAACGAGCATCAGTTCGGCTTCGAGGCGGCGAGTTGGTACTGGCACTTCGTGGACGTGGTGTGGATCGGACTGTTCGTTTTCGTCTACGTCCTTTAGGCCCTACCAAGGGGTGTGGGAAACCAGCTGGCCGCTGAAGAAACCCCAGGCGATCAAGCCGACGGTAATGGTGGCCAGCGCGACACGAACACTCAAGGCAATGACGAGGCGGGTCGAGCTGCTGTCGTCCTTGACCAGAAAAAACAGGCCGCTGAACAGGCTGACAACCGTGGCAATCAGCATCAGGACGATGGCTGCTTTGAGCATGGTGAGACTCCGGGGGACTAGCGATGCACTTGAGTATAGCTATCGCACCGACCGACTTTCTGGCCACGCCATGAAGCGCTTCCGGCCGGGCATTGTGCCGACATTGGTGGTAGGCCTGCTGCTGCCGCTGCTGGTGTCGCTCGGGTTCTGGCAATTGGGCCGGGGCGCGGAGAAAAGTGCACTACTGCAAACCTACAGCGAGCGCCGGGTTGCCGAACCAATGGCCAGCACCGAACTGCAACACAGCGCAGACCCGGCCTTTCGCCGCGTTCGCCTGCACGGCCAGTTCGACGCCAGCCACAGCCTGTTGCTGGATAACCGCCAGCGCGACGGCAAGGTCGGCGTCGAGCTGCTGCAACCGTTCCAGGATCAGGCGACCGGACTTTGGCTGCTGGTCAATCGTGGCTGGCTGCCGTGGCCCGACCGGCGTACACCACCGCAATTCACCACACCCACCCAGGCATTGAGTCTGGATGCCTGGGTCTATGTTCCGCCCGGCGCGACTTTCCAGTTGCATGCCGATCCCGACACCAAGACCTGGCCGCAACTGGTCACGGCGGTTGTCCCGCCAAAGCTCTGGACAGCCCTCGACCGTGACGGCTTCGCCTACGAATTACGCGCAGAAACCG
The DNA here is from genome assembly GCF_905336995.1 of Pseudomonas sp. PP3. NCBI lineage: Bacteria > Pseudomonadati > Pseudomonadota > Gammaproteobacteria > Pseudomonadales > Pseudomonadaceae > Pseudomonas > Pseudomonas sp. PP3. Next base: position 6,238,039 of record NZ_HG995459.1, read on the forward strand.
GACCGGCGACTTACCAGGCCGATTGGCCAGTGGTTGCCATGGGGCCGGAAAAACACATCGCTTATGCCGTGCAGTGGTTCGCCATGTCGATCGCCCTGTTTGGCCTTTATCTCTACCTCGGCTGGCACAACGCAAAGGAGAAACACCATGGGAGCGGCCATGAATCCACCCAGCATGTCTGAGGCAAAACCGTCGGTGAACCGGCGCAAGGGACGCGTGCAGTTGCTGTTGATTCTGCTCGGCGTGATCGGGCCGATGATCCTCGCCACCGGCATGTACAAACTGCAGTTCTGGGTGCCGGAAGGTCGCAGCTATCACGGCGAATTGATCGGCAACGGCCAGACCCGCGCCGACCTCGGCGTGCAGGCTGAGGAAGCGCGCTGGCAGTTGCTGGTGACCGCACCGAAGGACTGCGCGGTCGACTGTCAGCAACTGGTGTACCTGGCGCGGCAGATCCAGATCGGCCTGGGCCGCGAAGCCGGGCGCGCCAGCCATGCGATCGCCGCGGCACAACCGTTGAGCAGCAATTACGAGGCCAAGCTGACCCGCGAATACCCGCAACTGCAACGTTATCCGCTGGACCTCGCCACGTTCACCAAGACCACCGGTGACAAGGCTGCGCCACAACTGTGGATCATCGATCCCCACGGCAACCTGGTGCTGCGCTACGACCCGTCGGTCAAAGGCAAGGATCTGCTCAATGACCTGCGTCACCTGCTGAAACTGTCCAACATCGGATAAGGGCATCGTCATGGCCAAACCTGGATTTCGCCTCGCGCTGTTTGCCACCTTGCTGGCACTGATTGTGGTGTTGCTCGGCGCCTACACCCGCCTGACTCACGCCGGCCTCGGCTGCCCGGACTGGCCGGGCTGCTACGGCTTTATCAGCGTGCCGAAAAGCGAAGCCCAACTGGCCCATGCCGAATTGCATTTCCCGGACACGCCGGTGGAGGCCCACAAGGGCTGGAACGAAATGATCCACCGCTACTTCGCCGGCGCGCTGGGGCTGTTGATTGTGGCCCTGGCCGTTCGCGCGTGGACCCATCGCCGGCATCCAGGACAACCGGTGAAGCTGCCGTTGTTCCTGCTGGCGGTGGTGATTGCGCAAGCGGCGTTCGGGATGTGGACGGTGACGCTCAAGCTTTGGCCGCAAGTGGTGACCGGGCATTTGCTCGGCGGCTTTGCCACGTTGAGCCTGTTGTTCCTGTTGACCTTGCGCCTCTCCGGCGTGCTCCCGGCATTGACGGTGCCACGGCGTTTGCAGCACTGGGCGACGGCCGGACTGCTGCTGGTGATCGGGCAAATCGCCCTGGGTGGCTGGGTCAGCTCCAACTATGCCGCTGTGGCCTGCATCGACTTTCCGACCTGCCACGGCCAATGGCTGCCCCCTGCCGATTTCGCCAATGGATTTCACCTGACCCAGCACATCGGCCCGAACTACCTCGGCGGACAACTGGACAGCGATGCGCGCACGGCGATTCACCTCACACACCGCATCGGCGCGTTGCTGGTGACGCTGGTGCTGCTCGGTCTGGCCTGGCAACTGAAAATGGTCGGCATGACGCGCCTGACGGGCCTTGTATTGGTCGCCCTCGCGGCACAAATCACCTTGGGCATCAGCAATGTGCTGTTCCATCTGCCGCTGCCGGTGGCCGTCGCACACAACGCCGGGGGAGCCGCCCTGTTGCTGACCATGGTGTTGGTCAATTATCACGCTCGAACCAGTCTGGTCCGGGTCAAGCAACCTTCGCGCTGGCGCTTCAGCCCGCGTAAACATTCAGCCGGGCCCATAACAATAAAAGGAGAGATGCCATGGCGATTTTGATCGGCGAACGTCACAGCCAGGCGATCTGGCGTGACTACCTGGAACTGACCAAGCCGAAAGTGGTGGTGCTGATGCTCATCACCTCGCTGGTCGGGATGTTCCTCGCCACTCGCGCCGGGGTGCCATGGACCGTGCTGGTGTTCGGCAACCTGGGGATCGCCCTGTGTGCGGGCGGTGCGGCAGCGGTCAACCATGTGGTGGACCGGCGGATCGATGCTGTCATGGCCCGCACCCACAAACGTCCCCTGGCTGAAGGCCGGGTATCACCAGCCGCCGCGCTGACCTTTGCCCTGGTGCTGGCTCTGCTGGGGCAGGCCTTGTTGCTGGCCTTCACCAATCCACTGACCGCATGGCTGACCCTCGCCTCTTTGCTCGGCTATGCCGTGGTCTACACCGGCTTCCTCAAACGCGCGACGCCACAGAACATCGTTATCGGTGGCCTCGCCGGTGCCGCTCCGCCCCTGCTCGGCTGGACCGCTGCCACCGGTCACGTCAGCGCCGAACCGTTGCTGCTGGTGTTGATCATTTTCGCCTGGACCCCACCGCACTTCTGGGCGCTGGCCATCCACCGCAAAGAGGAATACGCCAAGGCTGACATTCCGATGTTGCCGGTGACCCACGGCGAGCATTACACCAAGGTGCACATCCTGCTTTACACCGGCGCGTTGCTGGCCGTGAGCCTGATGCCGTACGTGATTCACATGAGCGGCCTGCTTTACCTGACGTGCGCGATTGGCCTGGGCGCGAGGTTCCTGCAATGGGCCGTGGTGCTGTACCGTGGCACTCGGCCGCACGCGGCGATCAACACGTTCAAGTACTCTATCTACTACTTGTTCCTGCTGTTCATCGCGCTGCTCGTAGACCACTACTTATTGTTGAACCTATGACTCGAACCCAGAAAACCGTCTTCATCCTTGTCGCCCTGATCGCGCTGGTCCTGGGCCTGACCATCAACAAAGTGCTCTCCGGCAAAGGCCAGGGCGATCCGACGGCGCTGATCGACGCAGGCATCATTCTGCTGCCGCAAAGCCGCACCCTGCCGAGCGTGACGATGACCGATCAGGACGGCAAACCGGTCGAGATCAATGAACTCAAGGGCAAGTGGTCGCTGCTGTTCTTCGGTTATACCTTCTGCCCGGACATCTGCCCGACCACCCTTGCCCAGCTGCGTCAGATCAAAAGCGAACTGCCTCCCGAGGCGGTGGGCAAGTTGCAGATCGTGCTGGTCAGCGTCGACCCGAACCGCGATACGCCGAAACAGCTCAAGCAGTATCTGGGTTACTTCGATCCGCAGTTCATCGGCCTGACGCCGACCTCGGTAGAAGAACTGCAAAAAGTCGCCAACGCGGTGAGCATCCCTTTCATCCCGGCGGATACCAGCAAGCCAAACTACACCGTCGACCACAGCGGCAACCTGGCGGTGATCGGGCCGGACGGCACGCAACGCGGGTTTATCCGCGCACCGTTGAATAACGCGAAGCTGGTCGCGCAGTTGCCGGTGATGCTGAACCGCAAGTAACAGCTCCCACAGGGACACAGTGTTTTCAGGCATAAAAAATGGGCATCCGATTTAATCGGTATGCCCATTTTTTATTGCGGTCCTCCCTATTCGGGAAGGAGATCACCGCAATTACGGATTGACGCTGTCTTTCAACGACTTGCCTGGCTTGAACGCAACGGTGTTGCTGGCCTTGATTTTGACAGGTTCACCGGTTTGCGGGTTTTTGCCGGTGCGGGCGCCGCGGTGGCGTTGCAGGAAGGTGCCGAAGCCAACCAGCGTGACGCTGTCTTTGCGGTGCAGGGCGCCGGTGATTTCTTCGAGAACGGCGTTGAGAACGCGGTTGGCCTGCTCTTTGGTGAGGTCTGCTTTTTCAGCAATTGCTGCAGCGAGTTCTGGTTTACGCATATTAGTGAAGCCCCTTTGACGGTTTTTTGTTGTTATGTCCGTGCTGCTCTCTGTGGAGCAGCGCCCAAAGCGCCGCAGGTGCTCTACTCTGCGGCAGACGGGAGTGAGGATGGCACGCAGAGAGGAGCCGCGCCAGTGTCGACGCGGCCAATGTAAGGGCAAAAGGGGGGTGATTCCGACAGAACGACCGGTATTTACGCCAGCAGCGCCGGAAGCTCTTTGTTCAGGGCCAATTTCTCCATCACGGCCGCGCCTGTCAGGGCATAACCGAGCAGTTTGCCGTTGGCATCGCGGCATAAAACCTTGATGTCGGCGCCCTGCCCTTCAACCGTCCAGATGCCCTCCATACCCCGTGGCGGCGGGGACACCACGACCGGACACACCGGGGTTTTCACGGTGATGGGCATCGGGCCATAGGCGACCGCTGTCGGCTTGCCGGCGAGGGTCTGGGCCAGCGCTCTCGCACAGCTCATCAGGGGCATCACGTACAACAGATTCAGCCCATCGACTTCGGCGCAGTCGCCCAGCGCGTAGATATTGGCATGAGAGGTTTTCAGGTGACGATCGACCATCACACCACGATTGACCTGCAACCCGGCAGCGGCCGCCAGATCGATGCGTGGGCGCAGGCCGATGGCCGACACCACCACGTCGCACGGGATGACCTGGCCATCGGACAGGTGCGCTTCCAGGCCATCGTCGACCCGTTGCAGGCGTGTCAGCACCGGCCCGAGGTGGAAGCGCGCGCCGAGGCTTTCCAGCCCGGCCTGAACCGCCGCGGCCGCTGCGGGGTGCAACAGGGTCGGCATCACTTGTTCGCACGGTGCAACCAGTTGCACCTCGTAGCCGCCCAGGCTCAAGTCGTTGGCGAACTCGCAGCCAATCAGGCCGGCACCGAGCAGCAACACCCGACGCTTGCCGGCGGCCGCTGCGCGGAAACGAGCGTAGTCTTCCAGGTCATTGATCGGGAATACGCAGTCCGCCGCGTCGCCTTCGATAGGTACGCGCACGGTTTCGGCGCCCCAGGCCAGGATCAGGTCGCGGTAATACACCGCTTCTTCACCGATCCACAGGCGTTTGTGGCCAGGATCGATGCCGCTGATGCGCGTGTGGGTGCGCACTTCGGCTTTCAACTGCTCGGCCATGGCCCCCGGTTCGGCCATGCTCAGGCCGTCGGCGTCCTTGTTTTTACCGAAACCGGTGGAGAGCATCGGTTTGGAGTAGGAGCGCCCGTCATCGGCGGTAATCAGCAGCAGCGGGGTTTCGCCATCGAGTTTGCGAAACTCCCGGGCCAGGTTGTAGCCAGCCAGGCCGGTGCCGACGATCACGACAGGTGCGTTCATTCCTTACTCCTCTAAATGTCTTAGTTGATTTCGATCATTTCGAAATCCATTTTGCCGACGCCGCAATCCGGGCACAGCCAGTCTTCCGGCACGTCCTGCCACAGGGTGCCCGGCGCAATGCCGTCATCCGGCCAGCCGTCGGCTTCGTTGTAGATCAGGCCGCAGACCACACATTGCCACTTTTTCATTCAGGTATTTCCTCAGATTCAGGCTTTTACTGGCGCGAACAGTCGATGGATAAAGCGCTGCTGTCCGGCTCAGGGCGTTTTGTACTGATGGGACCGGCCAGATGCAAGCCTGTTCGGCGCAACGGGCGGCCAGATCACTCAAACTTATCAGCTGACATGGTAAGCTCGCCGCCTCATTTGCTGCCAATAATGACTCACTGTGCCGCACTCAAAATCCCTGCTCTGGGCGCCCAGAAGCCAACTCGCTACCCTCCCCGACGCCTCAACCCTCGACTGGTTGTTCGATGAAGGCTCGCTGACCAGACGCCTGATTCATCTGACCAACGATGCGTTCAGCGTCACGCCGTTGTTCGAAGGCTGGCAGCCCCTGCGCGCTGATGAATGCATCGCGCTGGACCTGGTCGAAGGCAGCGAAGGCTGGGTGCGCGAGGTGTATTTGCGCGGTCATGGTGAAGCCTTGGTGTTTGCCCGCAGTGTGGCGTCGCGCAGCGCCTTGCAGGGCGACGGCTTGCACATGGATGAACTGGGCAGTCGCTCCCTGGGCGAATTGCTGTTTTGCGACCGTGCATTCCAGCGTCAGGCCATCGAGATTTGCCACTGCCCTCAAGAATGGTTGCCGAGCGACGTGCGGGCACCTGAATTATGGGGCCGCCGCTCGCGCTTCGATCGTGGCGCGCTGAGCATCCTGGTGGCCGAGATTTTCCTGCCGACCCTGTGGAACGCCGCCGGCGTCCAACCGGAGAGCCGTTGATGTACCAGAGCCTGCTCAAGTCCCTGAACCGCTTGAACCCACGGGCCTGGGATTTCATTCAGTTGACCCGCATGGACAAGCCGATCGGCATCTACCTGCTGCTGTGGCCGACGCTGTGGGCGCTGTGGATTGCCGGCAAGGGCTCGCCGTCGCTGGCCAACATCGTGATTTTCGTCCTCGGCGTGGTGCTGACCCGGGCCGGCGGCTGCGTAATCAACGACTGGGCTGACCGCAAGGTCGATGGCCACGTCAAACGCACTGCACAACGTCCGTTGGCCAGCGGCAAGATCAGCTCGAAAGAGGCGCTGGTGTTTTTTGCACTGCTGATGGGCGTGAGTTTTCTGCTGGTACTGTGCACCAATGCCCCGACGATCTGGTTGTCATTTGGGGGGCTGGCGCTGGCCTTCACCTACCCGTTCATGAAGCGCTACACCTACTACCCGCAAGTGGTGCTGGGCGCGGCGTTTTCCTGGGGCATGCCGATGGCGTTCACCGCCGAGACCGGCGAACTGCCGGCGGCGGCGTGGCTGCTGTGGATCGCCAATCTGTTGTGGACGGTGGGTTACGACACGTATTACGCGATGACTGATCGCGATGACGACTTGAAGATCGGCGTGAAGTCCACGGCCATCCTGTTTGGCGACGCGGACCGGGTAATCATCCTGTCCCTGCAAGGGTTGGCGCTGGGTTGCCTGTTGCTGGCCGGATCAAAGTTCGAACTCGGTGGCTGGTTCCACCTGGGGCTGGCGGTGGCAGCGGGCTGTTTTGCCTGGGAGTTCTGGTACACCCGAGGCAAGGACCGCATGCGCTGTTTCAAGGCGTTTTTGCACAATCACTGGGCTGGATTGGCGATTTTTGTCGGGATCGTGCTGGATTACGGGCTGCGATGACAGAAATCTGCCCCGTTAACCGGGGCAGAGGCGCAGGCGAGAATTACTTTTGCGATTCGCGAACAACGTGCCAGACGTCCTTCATTTTGTCGCCCGTCATGTCTCCAGGCGCCTTGTCCTTCACAAACGTGTAAAGCGGCTTGCCGTCGTAGGCGTATTGACTCGTGCCGTCATCGCGCTTGATGACACTCCACTTGCCATCGGCCGTGGCACCCGCCGGCGCCATCATCGGTGGCCAGTTTTTCGCACAGTCGTCGTTGCACATCGACTTGCCGCCCGAGTCCTTGTCGAACGTGTACAGGGTCATGCCTTTGTGGTCGACCATCATGCCGTCTTTCATCATCGCCGGATCGGCAGCAAAGGCCAGTGTCGGCAGCGTTAGCGCAGCCGTGACCAGCAATGCCTTCCAGGATTGAGCAAGGTGATTCATGGAAACCTTCCTTTTGCGGTTGTCAGGATTCGGACTTAGAGCTTAGTCCAGGATCATGGCGATCGCCGGTCGACTAAAATACTGTCACACGACTGCAATAATTCCGTTATCTAATGCGGCGCAAGACAGTTAAATGACAAGAGGATTAAGGCATGGTTGGCAGGAGCATTCTGATCGTCGACGACGAAGCGCCCATTCGCGAAATGATCGCCGTTGCTTTGGAAATGGCCGGCTATGACTGCCTGGAGGCGGAGAACTCCCAGCAGGCGCATGCCATTATCGTCGACCGCAAGCCAGACCTGATCCTGCTCGACTGGATGCTGCCCGGCACGTCCGGCATCGAGTTGGCCCGCCGCCTCAAGCGCGATGAGCTGACCGGGGATATCCCGATCATCATGCTCACCGCCAAGGGCGAAGAGGACAACAAGATTCAGGGTCTGGAAGTCGGCGCCGATGACTACATCACCAAACCGTTTTCCCCGCGTGAACTGGTCGCCCGCCTCAAAGCCGTGCTGCGCCGCGCCGGTCCTACCGATGGCGAAGCGCCGATTGAAGTCGGCGGCCTGCTGCTCGACCCGATCGGCCACCGCGTGACCATCGACGGCAAACCGGCAGAAATGGGCCCGACCGAGTACCGCCTGCTGCAATTCTTCATGACCCACCAGGAACGCGCCTACACCCGTGGCCAGTTGCTTGATCAGGTCTGGGGCGGCAACGTCTATGTCGAGGAACGCACGGTCGACGTACACATCCGTCGCCTGCGCAAAGCCCTCGGCGATGCCTATGAAAATCTGGTACAAACCGTGCGCGGCACCGGTTACCGCTTTTCTACCAAAGCTTGACGGCAGCTACGACCTGCAAGCTTCAAGCGGCAAGCTAAAAGCCAAGCCGCTTCCAGCTTGGCGCTAAAAGCTGCTTTTCTGACAAGGACGCGCGTCACGTGAATCAAAACTGGCATGGCACCCTGATTCGCCACATGCTGCTGCTGGTCACCGCCTGCCTGGTGGTCGGCCTGATCACCGGCTACTACGGCTGGAGCCTCGCCGCAGGCCTGGGAATTTACCTGGCCTGGACCCTCAAGCAACTGCTGCGCCTGCACGAATGGCTGCGCCTGCACCAACCCGATGAAGCACCACCCGATGGCTACGGCCTGTGGGGCGAAGTGTTCGACAGCATCTACCACCTGCAGCGTCGTGACCAACGGGTGCGCGGGCGCCTGCAAGCCGTCATCGACCGGGTTCAGGAATCCACCGCCGCGTTGAAAGACGCCGTGATCATGCTCGACACCGACGGCAACCTGGAATGGTGGAACCGCGCCGCCGAAACCCTGCTGGGCCTCAAGACCCCGCAGGACAGCGGCCAACCGGTGACCAACCTGGTGCGCCATCCGCGCTTCAAGGAATACTTCGAGCAGGACAACTACGCCGAGCCGCTGGAAATCCCCTCGCCGACCAACGACCGCGTGCGTATTCAGCTGTACATCACCCGTTATGGCAACAACGAACACCTGATGCTGGTGCGCGACGTAACGCGCATTCATCAGCTGGAACAGATGCGCAAAGACTTCATCGCCAACGTGTCCCACGAGTTGCGTACGCCGCTGACGGTGATCTGCGGCTATCTGGAAACCCTGCTCGACAACGTCGAAGAAGTGAACCCGCGCTGGACCCGGGCCTTGCAGCAGATGCAGCAGCAAGGCGGACGCATGCAGACCCTGCTCAACGACCTGCTGTTGCTGGCCAAACTGGAAGCCACCGACTACCCGTCGGATAACCAGCCCGTGGCGATCGACGGTTTGCTGCAATCGATCAAGAGCGATGCGCAGCAACTGTCCGGGCAGAAGAACCAGCGCTTCACCCTCGAGGCCGACCCGACCATCCTGCTCAGGGGCAGCGAAGCGGAATTGCGCAGCGCGTTTTCCAACCTGGTGTTCAACGCGGTGAAGTACACCCCGGCCGAAGGCAATATCCGCATTCGCTGGTGGGGCGACGAGCAAGGCGCGCACCTGAGCGTGCAGGATTCCGGGATTGGCATCGACAGCAAACACCTGCCGCGCCTGACGGAACGCTTCTATCGCGTCGACTCCAGCCGCAATTCCAACACCGGTGGCACCGGCCTTGGCCTGGCCATCGTCAAACACGTGCTGTTGCGCCACCGCGCGCGCATGGAAATCAGCAGCGTACCGGGCCACGGCAGCACCTTTACCTGCCATTTCGCGCCTGCCCAGGTCAGCAAATCCCGAGTCATCAGCACCGCCGACTGATACCGGCCAGCACGCGCCACTAGGCAATCTGCGAGTCAGCCGCTACATTGGCTGACTTGTGCCTGCCCTTCAGGTACACATTTTTCTTCCCTTTCGAATTCACGGAAACCGCAAAACTCCATCATGGACCCTTCCCCTGGCTTGACCCTCGCTACAATTTTCGCCGACTTCGGCATGATTCTTTTTGCTCTGATCCTGGTTTTGCTCAACGGCTTTTTCGTTGCGGCGGAATTTGCCATGGTCAAATTGCGCTCGACCCGCGTCGAGGCCATCGCTGAACAACACGGCTGGCGTGGCCACATCCTGCGCACCGTGCACAGTCAGCTCGATGCGTACCTGTCGGCCTGCCAACTGGGTATCACCCTGGCCTCGCTGGGCCTGGGCTGGGTCGGTGAGCCGGCGTTCGCGCACATTCTTGAGCCGTTGCTGAGCGCCGTGGGCGTCGAGTCGGCCGAGATCGTCAAAGGTGTGTCGTTCTTCACCGCATTCTTCATCATTTCGTACCTGCACATCGTGGTCGGCGAACTGGCCCCGAAATCCTGGGCTATCCGCAAACCCGAGCTGCTGTCGCTGTGGACGGCTGTGCCGCTGTACCTGTTCTACTGGGCCATGTACCCGGCGATCTACCTGCTCAACGCCAGCGCCAACACCATCTTGCGCATCGCCGGGCAAGGTGAACCCGGCCCGCATCACGAGCACCATTACAGCCGCGAAGAACTGAAGCTGATCCTGCACTCCAGCCGTGGTCAGGACCCGAGCGACCAAGGCATGCGCGTATTGGCCTCGGCGGTAGAGATGGGCGAGCTGGAAGTGGTCGACTGGGCCAACTCCCGCGAAGACCTGGTGACCCTGGAGTTCAACGCACCGCTCAAGGAAATCCTGGCGATGTTCCGTCGCCACAAGTTCAGCCGTTATCCGGTGTACGACAGCGAGCGCCAGGAGTTCGTCGGCCTGCTGCACATCAAGGATTTGCTGCTGGAGCTGGCGGCGCTGGACCACATTCCCGAGTCGTTCAACCTGGCCGAACTGACTCGCCCGCTGGAACGCGTCTCCCGGCACATGCCGCTGTCACAATTGCTGGAGCAGTTCCGCAAGGGCGGCTCGCACTTCGCCGTGGTCGAAGAGGCCGACGGCAACATCATCGGCTACCTGACCATGGAAGACGTGCTGGAAGTGCTGGTGGGCGACATTCAGGACGAACACCGCAAGGCCGAGCGCGGGATCCTCGCGTATCAACCGGGCAAGCTGCTGGTGCGTGGTGATACACCGCTGTTCAAGGTCGAACGTCTGCTGGGTATCGATCTGGACCACGTTGAAGCCGAAACCCTTGCCGGGCTGGTCTACGAAAGCCTCAAACGGGTGCCGGAAGAGGAAGAAGTGCTGGAAGTCGAGGGTCTGCGGATCATCATCAAGAAGATGAAAGGTCCGAAGATCGTGCTGGCCAAGGTGTTGATGCTCGACTGACTCACACCTCGGCTGAACGATTACTCATGTGGCGAGGGAGCTTGCTCCCGCCGGGTTGCGAAGCGGCTCCAAGTCCTGCAACCGCGATCGTTCAGATCAACCGCATTCACCGGATTATCGGCTGCTGCGCAGCCGAGCGGGAGCAAGCTCCCTCGCCACAATAAGTCATCTTTACCGTCGTTATTGCTTGCCCAACGCAAAGTTGGGCAGCATCCCCACCGGCTGATTGAACCGATACGGAATCGACACCAGCCCCATCCCGGTATTGCGCTGCACCACGAAATGCAAATGCGGCCCGGTGCTGTTGCCGGTGTTGCCCGACAATGCCAATGCACTGCCTACCGCCACCTTTTGCCCCTCTCGCACCCTGACCGAACCTTGCTTGAGGTGCAGGTACACGCCCATGGTCCCGTCATCGTGCAGCACCCGCACGAAATTGCCGGAGGCATCGGTGCCGCGCCCGCTCTGGCGGTTCTCGGTTTTCACCACCACCCCGCCCCGTGCGGCAATGATTGGCGTGCCCTCTGGCATGGCGATGTCGATGGCGTAACGGCTCTTGGGGCCGAAGTGGCTGTAGGGACCGTTGGCGCCCTGACTGATCCGGAACGGGCCACCCCGCCACGGCAACGGATACCGATAGCCCACCATGGGACCTGAGGGGTCGCCCAGGAAGTAATTGAACTTCGGAACGTAGGAGAGTGGCTTTCCAGCCTTGGTCGCCGTGAGCTGCGCCATGCGAACGCTGGTGCGCTGCGGTATCACCCGCCGAATGGGCTTGCCCGGTGCACCGCTGGCGTTTTTCACCCCGGAAAAACTCAATTCGACTTCGACCGGCGCATACAGGTCATTGCGCACGTACACGCTATCCACGCCATTTTTCTTCATGATGATCAGGCGTACCTGACGCTCAAGGTGCTCGACCATGCCGTCACGAAAAATAAACGGCTTGGAGTTTTTGCTGGTGGGGAAGTCGCTGTAGGAGACCACGCCATTGGCATCGGTGGATTTGTAGATCGTCGTGGCCATCGCCGAAGCGGCGGCCATGCACAGACCACAAAAAAGCAGTATTCGCGTCAACATGAGGATGAATTCTGTCGAGTAAGACCTGCAATTGAGCCTAGCAGCCGGAATTGACCAGCGTGGTCGACAGTTGTTTCAGAATGGGCATTGCGGGGGATCAACGGTGATCGTACTGACGCCATCGTGAGCAGACGCGCTCCCACAGAGTTGATGTTGCCTGTGGGAGCGATTGTCTGGCATCGAACGAGTCAGGCCAATTGAAGCGTCTGGGTCGATGGGAAGCAGATGTCGACTTCAAGCTTTGCAGCGGCTGACAAATTCACCAATGCATCCAGAGAAAACTTGTCGATCTTGCCGTTAAGCATGTCGTTGAGCCGTGGCTGGGATATATCAAGACGCTTGGCCGCCTCTTTCTGCGGAAGCTCCCAGGCTCGAATGGTGGCGCAAAGTGTGCGCATCAGTTTGGCGCGTAGACGCATATTAGCCGCTTCCTGCGGAGTCTCTTCCAACGCATCCCAAACACTCGAAAAACGCTGGGACGGGTTTTGATGATCCTTCATGGCATTAACCTATTTCCTGATATCTGGCGCGTGCCAGTTCGATGTCTCGCGTTTCGGTTTTTCGAGTGGTCTTTTGAAGGGCGTGCAACACGTAGATTGCCTCCGGTCGGTTAACCACATAGAACACGCGAAACGCCCCCGACTCCTCGGTGATTCGGATTTCGTTGACCCCACGCCCTACTGTTTTCATAGGTCGCCAGTCAAAAGGCTCATCACCGTGTTGCAAAAGATCCAGCTGGAATCCCACAGCCCGGCGCGCATCAACCGGAAACGCTTTCAGATCCTTGAGCGCACTCCCGACAAACACCACATCCTTGTGTCTTCCCATCGACTTCTCCTGTTGGCGGAAGGAAAAGCGTAATAGGCAAAATCGATGTGTGACGTTCTGGACTGTTGCAAGGAGTGGCCGAGCGCAAACCCTTACTCAGCAATCTATATCAAAACCAATATAAATCAAATCACGGCTTGCCCATTCGGCGAGATGGAATAAGTAAAGAACGCGTTGCGAGCAGCCTCGCTTCCACGTGGAAATGCATTCCAGTGCAAGAGCGAGCCTGCTCGCGATGGCGGACTTTCAGGCGACGCGATCTTAAGCGCCAGGTATGAAGTGCTTCTGCGCCGTGCCACGGGCAATCAGGCGGGAGATGTAGTCGAGCTTCTGCGCGTCCTGGTCGACGAAGCGGAAGGTCAGTTGCAGCCATTCGCTGTCAGGCTTTTGTTCGTGGGCGACGATGGCGTGCAGATAGCCATTGAGGCGCGCCGTTTCGGCGTTGTCGCCCTGCTCCAGGTCGAGTACGGCGCTGTCGAGGACTTGCGGCAGGGTGTCGATGCGCTTTACCACCAGCAGCGCTTCCTTGAGGCTCAGGGCCTTGATCACACATTGCTGGATGCCGTTCGGCAAACGCAATTGACCCTGACCACGGCCTCCGCCGACGGAGGCAGCAGCAGCCACCGGTGCCTTGACCGGCGGACTGTTGAGCAATCCTCGGGAGGGTGCTGCAGCAGGGGCCGCGGCAGCCGGTGCAACCACGGCGGGTTTGCCGCCGGTCAATGCGCTCAGGGAGTCGTTAGCGAACGCCGAGCTGGTTTTAGTCGCTGCGACGTTGATCAAGGCGTCGAGCTTGCCGACCTTGTGCAGCGCCTGCTTGACCTTGGTGATCAGTTGCTCGTTGGTGAAGGGTTTGCTGACATACCCGGACACGCCAGCCTGAATCGCCTGGACGACGTTCTCTTTGTCGCCGCGGCTGGTCACCATCACGAACGGCATACTTTTGAGGCTGTCTTGCTCGCGGCACCAGGTCAGCAGTTCCAGACCGGACATTTCCGGCATCTCCCAGTCGCAGAGGACCAGGTCGAACGCTTCCTTCGCCAGCATGGCCTGAGCCTTTCTGCCGTTGACCGCGTCTTCGATCCGCATGCCCGGGAAATAGTTACGCAGGCATTTCTTCACCAGGTCACGAATGAACGAGGCATCGTCCACGACCAAAACACTGACCTTACTCATCCATAACCCCTTTAAAAAATCCCGGCAAGCATACCGCTTTGCTGATGGCACATTGCCAAAAACCTTCAGTCACGCCGGCTCTTTTCGTTCGCGGGTGCTGCTTTTCGAATTCGTGGACCGCAAACAAAAACGCCCGGCCAAAAGGCCGGGCGCTTTGCTTGGGCAACCTTACTTATCGTCAGCTTTGCCCGGAACATTAGCGGTTTCACCGCTTGTTCCTTCAACTTCTTCTTTCATGCGCTTGAGGCCCAGGTGACGCACATCGGTGCCGCGCACCAGGTAAATCACCAATTCCGAGATGTTGCGCGCGTGGTCGCCGATCCGCTCTAGCGAACGCAGCACCCAGATAATGCTCAAGACCCGCGAGATAGAGCGTGGGTCTTCCATCATGTAGGTCGCCAGCTCGCGCAGGGCGGTCTTGTATTCGCGGTCGATGATCTTGTCGTACTGCGCCACCGACAACGCCAGGTCGGCGTCGAAACGGGCAAATGCGTCCAACGCATCGCGCACCATGTTGCGCACCTGGTCACCGATGTGGCGAACCTCGACATAACCGCGCGGCGCTTCGCCTTCTTCGCACAGCTGGATGGCGCGGCGGGCGATTTTGGTCGCTTCGTCACCGATGCGCTCCAGGTCGATCACCGACTTGGAGATGCTGATGATCAGACGCAGGTCCGATGCCGCTGGCTGTCGACGGGCCAGAATGCGCAGGCATTCTTCGTCGATGTTGCGTTCCATCTGGTTGATCTGGTCGTCGATCTCGCGCACCTGCTGGGCCAGGCCGGAGTCGGCCTCGATCAGCGCGGTCACCGCATCGTTGACCTGCTTCTCGACCAGCCCGCCCATGGCCAGGAGGTGGCTGCGCACTTCCTCAAGCTCGGCGTTGAACTGCGCGGAAATGTGATGGGTAAGGCCTTCTTTACTAATCATGTTGGCGTCCTTGGAGCGTCCGGTAAGGTGCGGTGGGCCGCAGCGTCAGTTCAGTGAACAACCACAGCTTCCTAGCCGTAGCGACCGGTGATGTAGTCTTCGGTCTGCTTCTTCGCCGGATTGGTGAACAGGGTGTCGGTGTCGCCGAATTCCACCAGTTTGCCCATGTACATGAACGCCGTGTAGTCGGAAACCCGCGCGGCCTGTTGCATGTTGTGGGTCACGATAACGATGGTGAACTTCGATTTCAGTTCGTAGATCAGCTCTTCGACTTTCAGCGTCGAAATCGGGTCGAGTGCCGAGCACGGTTCGTCGAGCAACAGCACTTCCGGTTCCACGGCGATGGTGCGCGCGATCACCAGACGTTGCTGCTGACCACCGGACAGGCCCAATGCCGACTCATGCAGACGGTCTTTGACTTCGTCCCACAGCGCCGCGCCTTTCAACGCCCACTCGACGGCTTCGTCGAGCACGCGTTTCTTGTTGATGCCCTGGATACGCAGGCCGTAGACCACGTTCTCGTAGATGGTTTTCGGGAACGGGTTGGGTTTCTGGAACACCATGCCGACGCGACGACGCAGTTCGGCCACGTCTTCGCCCTTGCGGTAGATGTTGTTGCCGTACAGGTTGATCGCGCCTTCGACGCGGCAGCCATCGACCAGGTCGTTCATGCGGTTGAAGGTGCGCAGCAGCGTGGATTTGCCGCAGCCGGACGGGCCGATGAAGGCGGTCACGCGCTGTTTCGGGATGTTCATGCTGACGTCGAACAGCGCTTGTTTGTCGCCGTAGAACAGGCTCAGGCCCGGCACTTCAATGGCTACGGTTTCCTGCTCGAGGTTCAGGCTCTGTTTGTCGCGACCCAGGGCCGACATGTTGATGCCGTGGGTATGTGTTTCGTGCTGCATGGGAGGCTCCCTGTGCTAACAAATTCGGTTCGGTAGGCCGAGGGTCGTACCCGCGGATTACACAATTTTTTGCAGGAGCCGGCTTGCTGGCGATGCTGGCGACTCGGTCTGCCAGGTTCACCGCGGTGATGCCATCGCCAGCAAGCCGGCTCCTACAGGGTGATTAGCTATCCAGCGCCTTGTACTTCTCGCGCAGGTGGTTACGGATGTACACCGCCGACAGGTTCAACGTCGCGATCACCAGCACCAGCAGCAATGCCGTGGCGTATACCAGCGGACGTGCAGCTTCAACGTTCGGGCTCTGGAAGCCGACGTCATAGATGTGGAAGCCCAGGTGCATGATCTTCTGGTCCAGGTGCAGGTACGGGTAGTTGCCGTCCAACGGCAGCGACGGCGCCAGTTTCACTACACCCACCAGCATCAGCGGCGCCACTTCACCGGCGGCACGGGCCACGGCGAGGATCATGCCGGTCATCATGGCCGGGCTGGCCATCGGCAGCACGATCTTCCACAAGGTTTCAGCCTTGGTCGCGCCGAGGGCCAACGAGCCTTCACGCACGGTGCGAGGAATCCGCGCCAGGCCTTCTTCGGTGGCCACGATCACCACCGGCACCGCCAGCAGCGCCAGGGTCAACGAAGCCCAGAGCAGACCCGGCGTACCAAAGGTCGGGGCCGGCAAGGCTTCAGGGAAGAACAAGCGGTCGACCGAACCACCCAGCACGTAAACGAAGAAGCCCAGACCGAATACGCCGTAAACGATGGCCGGCACACCTGCCAGGTTGTTCACCGCGATGCGGATCACCCGGGTCAGGGTGTTCTGCTTGGCGTATTCACGCAGGTACACCGCCGCCAGCACACCGAACGGGGTCACGATCATCGCCATGATCAGGGTCATCATCACGGTGCCGAAGATCGCCGGGAAAATCCCGCCTTCGGTGTTCGCTTCACGCGGATCGTCGCTCAGGAATTCCCAGACCTTGCTGAAGTAGAAGCCGATCTTGGTGAAGGTGCCCATGGCGTTTGGCTGGTAGGCGTGCACCACTTTGCCCAGGCCGATTTCGATTTCCTTGCCGTTGGCATCACGGGCGGTGAGGCTGTCGCGGTTGAACTGCGCGTGCAGGTCGCCCAGGCGAGCCTCGATCTCCTGATAACGGGCATTGAGTTCGGCGCGCTCGGATTCCATGTCCGCTTGCGCGGCCGCGTCGAGCTTGCCGTCCAGTTCCAGCTTGCGGCCGTGCAGGCGGATGCGTTCGAGACCGGCGTTGATCGCGCCAATGTCGACCTTCTCCAGCGTCTTGAGTTGCGCGGCCAGCTGATTCACACGGTTGATCCGCGCTTGCAACTCAGGCCAGGCAGCTTCGCCTTCAGCGATGACCTTGCCGTCCTGTTTGACGTTGACCAGGTAACCGTAGAAGTTGCCCCACTCGCGACGCTCGATGGCCATCAATTCGACCGGGGTCTTCAGGTTGGTTAGCCACTCGCCGACAATCCACGTGAAGTCGTTGCCGTTCAAGTCGCGGTTGCCAACCTTGATCAACTCGCGGGTCATGAATTCCGGGCCTTCGTCAGGCACCGGCAAACCGGCACTCTTCAGGCGGGCACGCGGCACTTCTTCCTTCTGTACGATTTCGCCGATCACCAGGTGATTGGCCTGGCCCGGCACGTCGTAGCTGGCGTGCACCAGGTCCGCGGGCCAGAAGTGACCCAGGCCGCGCACGGCAATCACGGCCAATAGGCCAATGGTCATGATGACCGCGATGGACACCGCGCCACCGCTGATCCAGACGCCGGGGGCGCCGCTCTTGAACCATCCTTTCAGGGAGTTCTGTTTCACAGACTTCTACCTTTGCTTAAAGCGACGAGTATTTCTTGCGCAGACGCTGACGAATCAGTTCCGCGAGGGTGTTCATGACGAAGGTGAACAGCAGCAGCACCAGCGCCGAGAGGAACAGCACGCGGTAGTGGCTGCCGCCGACTTCCGACTCGGGCATTTCCACCGCGACGTTGGCGGCGAGGGTGCGCAGGCCTTCGAACAGGTTCATTTCCATGACCGGGGTGTTACCGGTGGCCATCAACACGATCATGGTTTCACCGACCGCGCGGCCCATGCCGATCATCAACGCCGAGAAAATGCCCGGGCTGGCGGTGAGGATCACCACGCGAGTCATGGTTTGCCACGGCGTGGCACCGAGGGCCAGGGAACCGAGGGTCAGGCCACGCGGCACGCTGAACACGGCGTCTTCGGCGATGGAGTAGATGTTCGGGATGACCGCGAAGCCCATGGCCAGACCCACCACCAGTGCGTTGCGCTGGTCGTAGGTGATGCCCAGGTCATGGGAGATCCACATGCGCATGTCGCCGCCGAAGAACCAGTTCTCCATGAACGGGCTCATGTACAGCGAGAACCAGCCCACAAACAGGATCACCGGGATCAGCAGCGCACTTTCCCAGCCATCCGGGACTTTCAGGCGGATCGACTCAGGCAGGCGACTGAAGGTGAAACCGGCGACCAGGATGCCGATCGGCAGCAGCATCAACAGGCTGAAGATACCCGGAAGGTGTCCTTCCACATACGGCGCGAGGAACAGGCCGGCGAAGAAACCGAGGATCACCGTCGGCATCGCTTCCATCAGTTCGATCACCGGCTTGACCTTGCGGCGCATGCCCGGGGCCATGAAGTACGCGGTGTAGATCGCAGCGGCAACGGCCAGTGGAGCGGCCAGCAGCATGGCGTAGAACGCGGCCTTCAAGGTACCGAAGGTCAGCGGCGACAGGCTCAGTTTCGGTTCGAAGTCAGTGTTGGCGGCGGTCGATTGCCAGACGTATTTAGGCTCGTCGTAGTTCTCGTACCAAACCTTGCTCCACAACGCGCTCCATGAAACTTCCGGGTGCGGGTTGTCGAGCAGCAACGGCTGCAGCTTGCCACCGGCTTCCACGATGATGCGGTTGGCACGCGGCGACAGCCCGAACAGGCCCTGGCCTTCGACCACCTGGTCAACCAGCAGGGTGCGGTGCGCGGTGCTGTGGAACACGCCGAGCTTGCCGGAAGCATCGAGGGCAACGAAGCCCTTGCGGCGCTCTTCGGCGGTGATCTCAATGATCGGCGTGGAGCCCATCTGGAAAGTACGGATCAGCTTCAGGCGCTGTTCGCCATCCGGGTCGCGGGCCATGAACCACTGGGCCAGGCCACCCTTGGAATCGCCAAGGATCAGCGAGATACCGCCCACCAGTTGCGTACTGGCAGTGATTTCAGCATCGCCGTTTTCCAGCAGTTTGTAGCGGCCGTTGAGGCTCTTGTCGCGCAGGCTGAACACGTCGGCCTGGGCACGACCGTTAATCACGTACAACCACTGCTGACGCGGGTCGACGAAGATGTTCTTCACTGGCTCGGTCATTTGCGGCAGTTCGATACGTGTCTGCTCGTTGGTGACTTCGCCGGTCATCATGTTTTCTTCGCTGGTCAGCGACAAAACATTGAGTTGCGAACCGGTGGAACCCACCAGCATCAACGTCGAATCGGTAGCGTTGAGGCTGACGTGCTCCAGCGCACCGCCCGCCTCGTTCAGCGCAATCGGCGTTTCGCCGTACGGATACTCGATGGCAGGCGAGATGGTTTTCTTGCCGTCCGGGTAGCTGACTTTATAGGTGTGACGGAACACCAGTGCCTGACCGTTGGACAAGCCCACGGCCACCAGCGGTTGGCCTGGCTGGTCTTTACCGATGGAGGTCACGGTGGTGCCGGCCGGAACAGGCAGATCGACGCGCTTGAGTTCGGCGCCACTGTCGATATCGAAGAACAATGCCTGGCCCTTGTCGGAAACCCGCATGGCCACCTGGTTTTGCTCTTCCAGAGAGAACATCAACGGCTTGCCGGCGTCTTGCATCCAGGCTGGCGTGATCGCGTCCTTGGACGTCAGGCTGGCACCCTGGAACAGGGGCGCAACGACATAGGCGAGGAAGAAGAAGATCAGGGTGATGGCTGCCAGTACCGCCAGGCCGCCGATGAGGACGTACCAGCGGGTGAAGCGATCCTTGAGCGCGCGAATGCGGCGCTTGCGTTGCAACTCAGGCGTATTGAAATCAATTCGCTTGGGGGGATTATTAGTCATGTTGGAATTGGCCAGATCATTCATTCGCACACCCTAGCGATCCTGTATGACAGAAAGATGACAGTGCAGTGACGCGACAAATCCGCCCCCCGGTAGAACCGGCAGCGGATAGAGAATTGGGGTTGTAGGAGCCGGCTTGCTGGCGATGCGGTAGACACTGTTCGACAGGTTCACCGCGGTGATGCCTTCACCAGCAAGCCGGCTCCTACTGAGTCCGGGACTAACCCGGACTCAGTTTGTTACTTCTTTACGACTGCAGCGCCGCCTTCTTGCAGACCCAGGTCAGCCAGTGCTTTTGCAGCAACTTTGGCTGGCAGTGGGATGTAACCGTCTTTCACAACAACTTCCTGACCCTGTTTCGACAGAATCAGTTTCACGAACTCAGCTTCCAGCGGAGCCAGCGGCTTGTTCGGGGCTTTGTTGACGTAGACATAGAGGAAGCGCGACAGCGGGTACTTGCCGTTCAGGGCGTTTTCTTCGGTGTCTTCGATGAACTCGCCGCCTTCTTTCTTGGACAGGGCAACGGTTTTCACGCTGGCAGTCTTGTAGCCGATACCCGAGTAGCCAACGCCGTTAAGCGAGCTGCTGATCGACTGCACGACCGAAGCCGAACCGGGTTGCTCGTTCACGTTTGGCTTGTAGTCGCCTTTGCACAAGGCTTCTTCCTTGAAGTAGCCGTAGGTACCGGATACCGAGTTACGACCAAACAGTTGAACTGGCTTGTTGGCCAGGTCACCGGTCACGCCCAGGTCACCCCAGGTTTTCACGTCGGCTTTAGCGCCGCACAGACGAGTCGAAGAAAAAATCGCGTCGACTTGAGCCATGGTCAGGCCCTTGATCGGGTTGTCTTTGTGTACGAATACGGCCAAGGCGTCCACGGCAACCGGAATAGCGGTTGGCTTGTAGCCATATTTGGTTTCGAAGGCTTGCAGTTCGTTGTCCTTCATCTTGCGGCTCATCGGGCCCAGGTTAGCGGTGCCTTCTGTCAGCGCAGGTGGCGCGGTAGAAGAACCGGCGGCCTGAATCTGGATGTTTACGTTCGGGTATTCTTTTTTGTAGTTCTCAGCCCAGAGGGTCATGAGGTTAGCCAGAGTGTCGGAACCAACGCTGGACAGGTTGCCCGACACACCAGTGGTCTTGGTGTAGCTCGGGATAGCAGGGTCAACAGCGGCAACCGCGTTGGCAGTCGCAACGCCAGCAGCGACAAAAGTCATTGCCGCCATCAAACGCTTCAGTTTCATGCCTTACTCCTAGCAGATAGGGTGTGTTAATTCGGGGCTCAGTATCAGCAGGCCATGTGAACACTCTATGGCTGAAATATGACAATTGGATGAAAGGCCACTATTCGCGTTTTTACCGGAAGATTCATGCGCCCCCAATCGCCAGCAAGCCGGCTCCTGCAGTCTTGGGCAGGAGCCAGCTTGCTGGCGATGAGGCCAGAACTAACGCCCTTTCTTCCAGAGATATGCGCCCACCAGAATTCCGACGCCACACAGCACTGCCACGTAATAAGCCGGGCCCATCGGGCTTTCTTTGAGCAGCAGGCTGACGATCATCGGCGTCAGCCCCCCGAAGATCGCGTAAGCCACGTTGTAGGAGAACGACAAACCGCTGAAGCGCACCACCGGCGGGAACGCCTTGACCATCACGTACGGCACCGCACCGATGGTGCCGACCAGCAGACCGGTCAAGGCATACATCGGGAACAGCCAGTCAGGATGATCAGCCAGGCTGTGATAGAAGGTCCAGGAGCTGGCCAGCAACGCCGTGCAACCGAAGACAAAGACACGCCCCGCACCAAAACGATCGGCCAGTGCGCCAGCAATGATGCAACCGAAGCTCAGGAACACGATCGCCACGCTGTTCGCTTGCAGCGACGAGGTTGCCGAGAAGTGATAGACCGTCTGCAGAACGGTCGGGGTCATCAAGATCAACACTACAATGGCGGCGGACAGCAACCAGGTCAGCAACATCGAAATGGCGATGGCGCCACGATGGTCACGCAGCACCGCACGCAGTGGCACTTCCTCGGCCAGGGCCTTGCGTTGTTGCAGCTCGGCAAACACCGGGGTTTCGTGCAGCCAGCGGCGCAGGTACACCGAAAACAGGCCGAACACGCCGCCCAGCAGGAACGGAATCCGCCAGGCGTAATCCGCCACTTCCACCGGGGTATAGAGGCTGTTGATCGCGGTAGCGACCAAAGAGCCCAACAGGATGCCTGCCGTCAGGCCACTGGTCAGGGTCCCGCAGGCATAGCCGACGTGCCGCTGCGGCACGTGTTCGGAAACGAATACCCACGCCCCCGGCACCTCGCCGCCAATCGCCGCGCCTTGAATCACCCGCATCAACAGCAACAGAATCGGCGCCCACATGCCGATCTGCGCGTAGGTCGGCAGCAGGCCCATGATCAGGGTCGGCACGGCCATCATGAAAATGCTCAGGGTGAACATCTTCTTGCGCCCCAGCAGGTCGCCGAAGTGCGCCATCACGATGCCGCCCAGCGGCCGCGCCAGATAGCCAGCGGCAAAGATGCCGAAGGTCTGCATCAGGCGTAGCCATTCGGGCATGTCCGCCGGGAAGAACAGCTTGCCCACCACGGTCGCGAAGAACACGAAAATGATGAAGTCGTAAAATTCCAGCGCCCCGCCCAAGGCCGACAACGACAGCGTCTTGTAGTCGTTGCGGGTCAGCGGACGTGCGGATTGGGATGGCTGCGCGATACTCGAGGGCGCTGTGGTCATGGCAAGGGCTTCTCTAATAGTCAGATCTGCCGCCCCAACAACGCTGGCGAGGGCTCGGGCAGGACCGGCACGATAGCAAATTGTTCGAAAAAGCACATAGAGGTGCGTAATTGACGGTCAAAATGAGAACCGGACGGTCGTCTCGGAGTCTACCGACCGATATACTCGCAACTGTGCGACGGCTTGCAAGGGTTGCTGTGCGAAAACGCCTGAAAGTGTCATAGGCGATTTCGCAGAGTTTCCCTTTAGGCGCCTTACGAAAAACGTGACGAACGTAGTATGTTCGGTGCTGAATCGTTTTTCCCGAAGACGGCTACCACCAGCAGCACCAACGAAGAGTCACGGGTCAGAGGCACCCCCGGCATGATAGAGCTCGAACAAGAAGATCCGATCCCGCAAGGCGACCTGGCCTTGCAAATTACCGCACTTCCCCGCGAAACCAACGGCTTTGGCGACATTTTCGGCGGCTGGCTGGTAGCACAGATGGATTTGGCCGGCACCGCGATGGCCAGCAAGGTTGCCGGTGGTCGCGTTGCCACTGTCGCGATCGACCGCATGGCGTTCCTGGTTCCAGTGGCGGTGGGCGCTCAGCTCTCCTTCTATACCCAGGCACTGGAAATCGGCCGCAGCTCAATCCAGATGATGGTCGAGGTCTGGAGCGACGATCCGCTGTCCAGCGAATGGCGCAAAGTCACTGAAGCGGTATTTGTGTTCGTCGCCATCGATGGCAGCGGCCGTACCCGCTCGGTTCCGCCGCGCGCTCGTTAAAACCGGGAAGCGTTAAACCCGACGCCCGATTCGCGGTCCATTGCAGTCCTGTTACTGATCGAGAGCTGTCCCATGAACACGCCCAACGTTGAAGCCGTCAAACTGGATGAACTGAACTGCTGGCGCATCCGCCACGGTCAGGCCGAATTACTGGTGGCCCAGCAAGGCGCGCACATCCTCAGTTATCAACTGGCGGGGCAGCCGCCGCTGATCTGGCTCAACGATGAGGCGGTGTTCAAGACCGGCAAAAGCATCCGCGCCGGTGTGCCGGTGTGCTGGCCGTGGTTCGGCAACTTCGAGCGCAACCCGCAGAGCGTTAAAGCGATGCGCGTCAGCAACCAAGCACCAACGGCTCATGGCCTGGTGCGGGGGATGGACTGGGAATTGGGCGGCATCGAAGCCGAGGGCGAAAGCCTGAAAATCGAATTCTTGCTGCCCTACCCCGAAGGCGGATTGCCAGGCTGGCCGCATCAAGTGGATTTGAAGCTGAGCATTCGCCTGGACGAGCAACTGCACATCAGCCTGACCAGCCATAACACGGGCCAGCAACCAGTCACCATCAGCCAGGCCCTGCACAGTTACTTTGCCGTCAGCGATGTGCGCAACGTGCACGTCGAAGGCGTGGATGGCTTGAGCTACATCGAAACCCTGGAAGACTGGGCAACCAAGAAGCAGTCCGGCGACCTGCGCTTTACCGGCGAAACCGACCGCATCTACCTCGACGCCCCGCCGCTGCTGAGCATCGTCGACCCGGCCTGGGAGCGACGCATCGAACTGACAAGTACGGGTTCGCGCTCGGCGGTGATCTGGAACCCCTGGGTCGACCGTGCTGCCGCATTCAGCGACATGGCCGACGACGGCTGGCAGCGCATGTTGTGCATCGAAACGGCGAATGTGATGGGGGATGTCGTGAACCTGGCGCCGGGTGCCACCCACACCCTCGGCGTCAGCATCGGCAGCAAACCGCTTTAAACCTGTAGGAGCCGGCTTGCTGGCGATGGCGTCCTCAAGATGGCGATCGCCAGCAAGCCGGCTCCTGCAGTGTTTTTACAGATCCGATTCCTGCACGACCCGCACCTTCGCCGCATCCAGCGCGTAGGCCGCATCCGCCAGATCATTGCTGACCTTCTCGACCTTCAACGTGCCGGTGACCCACAGCGGCGTGTAGATATCACTGAGCTTCAAGCCCTTCGGATAGCGCACCAGCACCAATTGATTCGGTGGCGGCGGCGGCACATGGATGCAGGCGCCGGGGTATGGCACGAGGAAAAACAGCGTGCTGTTGCCCTTGGCATCGGACTCCAGCGGCACCGGATAACCTCCTATGCGGATGGTTTTGTCGTTCATCGACGCTACGGTTTTGGTCGAATACATCACCGCCGGCAAGCCCTTGCTCTGCTTCATGCCGCCCTTTTCGGTAAAGGTGCCATTGGCCTCGGGGGAGTCGTGGTCGATTTCGGGCATTGCCTCGAGGGCTTT
This sequence comes from Pseudomonas sp. PP3, assembly GCF_905336995.1. NCBI lineage: Bacteria > Pseudomonadati > Pseudomonadota > Gammaproteobacteria > Pseudomonadales > Pseudomonadaceae > Pseudomonas > Pseudomonas sp. PP3. Next base: position 6,263,115 of record NZ_HG995459.1, read on the forward strand.
CTGATCCGACTTGGGCATCAGTTCGAGCCAGTCGGTTTCCGGCAGTTCGCCGGCATGGGCAAGGCCCGTACCCAGTAAAACAAGAGTCAGCAAAAGACGGCGCATGGAGATGCTCGGCAAGGAAAGGAAATCGCCGAGCATTCTAGTCCTCCCGGACTGCGCGGCCGAGAGGACTTTGTCGCTTGAATCAGTTCTTTTTGATCAGGCCGTAGATCACCAGCAACACCACCGCGCCCACCAGCGCACCGATAAAACCGGCACCTTCGCCGGCCTGGTAAATGCCCAACGCCTGGCCGCCATAAGTGGCCGCCAGCGAACCGCCGATACCGAGCAGGATGGTCATGATCCAGCCCATGCTGTCATCACCCGGTTTCAGGAACCGAGCAAGCAAGCCGACGATCAAGCCGATAAAGATGGTTCCGATGATTCCCATGGCATTTCCCTCTGAATGATTGGCTATGCGAAAGCCTAGTCAGACTTTCGCATCCTGCCATGAGAGAACGGCGGCACCGCAATGGTTCCGCCGCCGCCACATGAAACTGTTTTACTCGGCGATCAGCGCTTCGACCTTGAGGATCTGCGCGGCGAGGGTTTCGCGGTCTGCGCAACGCAGGTTGGCGTGGCCGACCTTGCGGCCTGCCTTGAACGCCTTGCCGTAGTGATGCAGATGGCAATCGGCGATCGCGATGACCTTCTCGGTGTCCGGCACTTTACCGATGAAGTTGAGCATCGCGCTCTCGCCGACCTTGGCCGTCGAACCCAACGGCAGACCGGCAACGGCCCGCAGGTGGTTTTCGAACTGGCTGCACTCGGCGCCTTCGGTCGTCCAGTGCCCGGAGTTGTGCACGCGCGGGGCGATTTCGTTGGCCTTGAGGCCACCGTCGACTTCAAAGAACTCGAACGCCATCACGCCGACGTAGTCCAGCTGCTTGAGCACACGGCTGGAGTAATCTTCGGCCAGGGCTTGCAACGGGTGGTCGGTGCTGGCCACGGACAGTTTGAGGATGCCGCTGTCGTGGGTGTTGTGTACCAGCGGGTAGAATTTTGTTTCACCATCGCGGGCACGCACGGCGATCAGCGAGACTTCGCCAGTGAACGGCACGAAGCCTTCCAGCAGGCAGGCGACGCTGCCCAGTTCGGCGAAGGTGCCAACCACGTCTTCAGCGGTACGCAGGACTTTCTGGCCCTTGCCGTCGTAACCCAGGGTGCGGGTCTTGAGCACGGCAGGCAGACCGATGGAAGCCACGGCGGCATCCAGATCAGCCTGGGACTGAATGTCGGCGAACGCCGGGGTCGGAATCCCCAGGTCCTTGAACATGCTCTTTTCGAACCAGCGGTCGCGAGCGATGCGCAGTGCTTCGGCGCTCGGGTACACCGGGACGAATTGCGACAGGAACGCGACGGTTTCCGCCGGCACGCTTTCGAATTCGAAGGTCACCAGATCGACTTCATCGGCCAGTTGGCGCAGGTGATCCTGATCGCCGTAATCGGCCCGCAGGTGCTCGCCCAATGCCGCCGCGCAAGCGTCAGGCGCCGGGTCGAGGAAAGCGAAGTTCATACCCAGCGGAGTACCCGCCAGCGCCAACATGCGACCCAACTGGCCGCCACCGATTACACCGATCTTCATCGTCAACAACCTCAGGCGATGCGTGGGTCTGGATTTTCCAGGACGCTGTCTGTCTGCTCAGCACGGAAGGTTTTCAGCACTTCATGGAACTGCGGGTGCTTGGCGCCCAGGATACTCGCCGACAACAGCGCGGCGTTGATCGCGCCAGCCTTGCCGATGGCCAGGGTGGCAACCGGAATGCCGGCCGGCATCTGCACGATGGAGAGCAGCGAATCGACGCCCGAGAGCATCGCCGACTGCACGGGCACGCCCAGTACCGGCAGGTGGGTCTTGGCCGCACACATGCCAGGCAAGTGGGCCGCGCCGCCAGCACCGGCGATGATCACCTCGATGCCACGCGCCTCGGCTTCTTCAGCGTACTGGAACAGCAGGTCCGGGGTGCGGTGAGCGGACACCACCTTCACCTCGTAAGGGATGCCGAGCTTTTCCAGCATATCGGCGGTGTGGCTAAGGGTGGACCAATCGGACTTGGAGCCCATGATCACGCCAACCAATGCACTCATCGTCGTGCCTCTTCTCTCTGGGCGCCCGCAGGCGCATCAAAAAACAACAAGCCACGCAGAATGCGTGGCTTGTTTGTTCGAATTATGGCCAGTCGCAACCGGCCGAAGGCCGCGCAGTATACCTCAATGAAGCAGATAAACAGCCCCCGAAACGACCATCTGTCATCTGCCGCAAAAGCCCGGTTTTATTGACCTGAAGGTCAGCGAAAAGACACCACCCAATTACTCTGTGGAAGTTGGCTTGCCAGCTCCCACAGAGTAATTGGGTGGGTTTAAGAACTTTGTGCCGCGCCGCCTTCGAGCTTGCGCCACAACAACCGCACGTTGGCCTTGCGCACGAGCGCGCAGCGGTACAAACGAATCTCCAGTGGTACATGCCACTGCGGTCCACCGCACACCACCAACTCCCCTCGCGCCAGTTCGGCGCGCACGCTGAGTTGCGGCACCCAGGCGATTCCGAGGCCTTCCAGCGCCATGCTTTTGAGGCTGTCGGCCATGGCGGTTTCGTAGATCGTGGTAAAGCGCAGCGCCCGTTGGCGCAACAGCAGGTTCACCGAACGCCCGAGAAACGCACCGGCGCTATAAGCCAGCAGCGGCACACTGCCCTCGCCTTCCAGGTCGAACAACGGCTTGCCGTCGGCGTCCGCGGCGCAGACCGGCAACATCTCGGTGTGCCCCAAGTGCAGAGACGGGAAGATTTCCGGGTCCATCTGCATCGCCGCATCCGGATCGTAGAAGGCCAGCATCAAGTCGCAACCCCCTTCGCGCAACGCGTGCACCGCGTCACCGACGTTGGTCGCGACCAACCGCGTGGCGATGTTCAAACCTTCGTTGCGCAGCTGCGCGATCCAGCGCGGAAAGAAACCCAGCGCCAGGGAGTGTGCGGCAGCGACTTGCATGACTTCGCCTTGCCCGCCTTCCAGATGATGCAGATGGCGCAGTACTTCACCGAGCTGTTCGACCACGGTGCGCGCCGTCACCAGAAACAATTGCCCCGCCGCTGTCAGCTCGATCGGCGTGCGCGAGCGATTGACCAGTGTCAGCCCCAACGCCGCTTCAAGGCTGCGGATTCGCCGGCTGAACGCCGGCTGAGTCACGAAGCGTCGTTCCGCAGCCTGGGAGAAGCTGCGGGTGGCGGCCAGGGCACTGAAGTCCTCCAGCCATTTACTTTCCAGATTCATCACGTCCTCCCGGACACGCACCAAATTAGGTCACACGCTCGCCATCAACGCGGCGTCACATCGGCATTATGCCGAATGTGCATAGGCCAGTGTTTAACAGCATTGGCCCAAAATTCTCCACAAGCCTAGCATTTGCAGCGTTCCGGCACAGACCGGGTCCATATCGAGATGATTTCTATCATGTCCTCCGCTGCATCTTTCCGCACAGAAAAAGACCTGCTTGGCGTACTTGAAGTACCGGCTCAAGCGTATTACGGCATCCAGACCCTGCGAGCGGTGAATAACTTCCGTCTCTCCGGCGTTCCGATTTCGCATTACCCGAAGCTGGTTGTCGGCCTGGCGATGGTGAAACAAGCCGCCGCTGACGCCAACCGCGAGCTGGGTCACCTGAGCGAAGCCAAGCACGCTGCCATCAGCGAAGCCTGTGCACGACTGATCCGCGGCGATTTCCACGAAGAGTTCGTGGTGGACATGATTCAAGGTGGCGCCGGTACTTCCACCAACATGAACGCCAACGAAGTGATCGCCAACATTGCCCTCGAAGCAATGGGTCACGAGAAAGGCGAATACCAGTACCTGCACCCGAACAACGACGTGAACATGGCGCAGTCGACCAACGACGCCTACCCGACCGCGATCCGCCTGGGTCTGCTGCTGGGTCACGACGCGCTGCTGGCCAGCCTCGACAGCCTGATCCAGTCGTTCGCCGCCAAAGGTGAAGAATTCAGCCACGTCCTGAAGATGGGCCGTACCCAGCTGCAAGACGCCGTGCCGATGACCCTTGGCCAGGAATTCCGCGCATTCGCCACGACCCTGGGCGAAGACCTGGCACGCCTGAAAACGTTGGCACCCGAGCTGCTGACCGAAGTGAACCTGGGCGGCACCGCGATCGGAACCGGCATCAACGCCGACCCGCGCTACCAGCACCTGGCCGTTCAGCGTCTGGCCACCATCAGCGGTCACCCGCTGGTACCGGCGGCCGACTTGATCGAAGCCACCTCCGACATGGGCGCCTTTGTCCTGTTCTCCGGCATGCTCAAGCGCACCGCGGTCAAGCTGTCGAAGATCTGCAACGACTTGCGCCTGCTGTCCAGCGGCCCACGCACCGGTATCAACGAAATCAACCTGCCGGCGCGTCAGCCAGGCAGCTCGATCATGCCAGGCAAGGTCAACCCGGTTATCCCGGAAGCCGTTAACCAGGTGGCGTTCCAGATCATCGGCAACGACCTGGCCCTGACCATCGCGGCCGAAGGCGGCCAGCTGCAACTGAACGTGATGGAGCCGCTGATCGCATTCAAGATCTTCGACTCGATCCGCCTGCTGCAACGCGCCATGGACATGCTGCGCGAACACTGCATCACCGGCATCACCGCCAACGAAGCGCGCTGCCGTGAACTGGTCGAGCACTCGATTGGTCTGGTGACTGCGCTGAACCCGTACATCGGCTATGAAAACGCCACCCGCATCGCCCGTATCGCGCTTGAAAGCGGCCGCGGCGTGCTAGAACTGGTGCGCGAAGAAGGCTTGCTCGACGAAGAAATGCTCGCCGACATCCTGCGCCCGGAAAACATGATTGCTCCGCGCCTGGTTCCGCTTAAAGCCTGAACCGACGCGTTACCTGTAGCACCGCTCACCAGGTCGAGGGACTAGACACCTCTCACCTTTTGAGGGCTTGGAGATCAATCTCCAAGCCCTTTTTTTTAACCGTTTTCCAACAATGCAGAATCTGTGGGAGCCGGCTCCTACAAGAAACCGGCGTCGATAGAATCGGTGCATGCACCACAACCGTGCAGACGGATGGCACTCCCATCGGTATAGTGCCGCCCCTCTTCACGTGGGCGGTCGTCGGTAGCGAGACCTGAACCCATGCGAAACCCGAACTAATAACAAACCCGCGATATGAAACCGGGACGGACATCGACCCGCCTGTTGTGCCAAGTGCCAACTGATGTAACTCGATGTGTCTGACCGGCCAGCATTTGCTTACACAAAAAACAGCGAGGAATAATCCATGCTCGAAGTCATTAACGACTTCCTCTCAGGGAAAGTACTGATCGTGCTCATTGTCGGGCTCGGTAGCTACTTCACGATCCGCTCGCGTTTCGTTCAATTGCGTCACTTCTTCCACATGTTCGCGGTGTTTCGCGACAGCCTCAAAAGCAGCGCCGGGCAACTCAGTTCGTTCCAGGCCCTGATGCTCAGCCTTGCCGGCCGTGTTGGCGCAGGTAACATCGCCGGTGTCGGCATCGCCGTGACCCTCGGCGGGCCGGGCGCGGTGTTCTGGATGTGGGTGACCGCCCTGGTCGGTATGTCCAGCAGCTTTTTTGAATGCTCCCTCGGCCAGCTCTACAAGCGCTGCGACTCCGAAGGCCAGTTCCGTGGCGGCCCGTCCTATTACATTCAGCACGGCCTGCAAAAACGCTGGCTTGGCATGTTGATGGCGTTCCTGTTGCTGGTGACCTTCGGGTTCGCCTTCAACGGCCTGCAAGCCCACGCCGTGACTCACTCGCTGAACAATGCGTTCGGTCTCGACACGACTTACACCGGTATCGGCCTGGCCGTGCTGCTGGGCCTGGTGTTCATCGGCGGGATCAAGCGTATCGCCAAGGTCGCCGACCTGTTGGTGCCGGTGAAAACCCTGGTGTACATCGGCGTGACCATTTACGTGATCGTGTTGCAGTTCGACCAGGTGCCGGGCATGTTGATGACCATCGTCAAGAGTGCCTTCGGTCTGGACCAGGCCTTCGGCGGCCTTATCGGCAGCGCCATCATCATGGGCGTGAAACGCGGCGTGTTTGCCAACGAAGCGGGCCTGGGCAGTGCGCCTAACGTGGCAGCGGTTGCCGCAGTCGAGCACCCGGTGGCACAGGGCGTGGTCCAAGCGTTCAGTGTGTTCCTCGATACGTTCGTGATCTGCACCTGCACGGCGTTGCTGATCCTGCTCTCCGGTTTCTACACCCCGGGTTTCGAAGGCGACGGCATTGCCCTGACCCAGAACTCCCTGGCCGCCGTTGTCGGCGACTGGGGCCGGATGTTCATTTCCGTGGCGCTGGCGTTGTTCGTGTTCACCTCGATTCTCTACAACTACTACTTGGGCGAGAACAACCTGCGCTTCCTGATCGGTGAAAACCGCAAAGCGCTGATGGGTTATCGCGCGCTGGTACTGGTCCTGATTTTCTGGGGTGCCATCGAAAACCTCGGCACCGTGTTCGCCTTCGCCGACATCACCATGACCCTGCTCGCCTTCGTCAACCTGATCGCGCTGTTCTTGCTGTTCAAGGTCGGCATGCGCATCCTGCGTGACTACGATGACCAGCGCGCTGCCGGGATCAAGACCCCAGTGTTCGATTCGAGCAAGTTCCCGGATCTGGATCTCGATCGCCAGGCCTGGCCGGCGAATCCGCCAGCCGCCGCGCAGGCTCAGCCTGAGCTGCAAGGCGTGACCGCAGCGCAACGCTGATCGGTTAAAGTGCGACATCCCCTGTGGGACCGAGCAAGCTCGCGATGAGGCCATCACTCTCAACATCCATGTTGATGATCAGGCCATCGCCAGCAAGCCGGTTCCTGCAGGACGTCATTGTTCTCGGAGCAGCTCCATGAATTCCTCGACCTACCCTGCCGCTCAGCACGTCATGGTGCTCTATACCGGCGGCACCATTGGCATGCAAGCGAGCGCCAACGGCCTGGCCCCGGCGTCCGGTTTCGAAGCGCGGATGCGCGAGTACCTGCACAGCCAGCCTGATCTCGTGGTACCGCAATGGCGTTTTCGCGAGATGTCGCCGCTGATCGACAGCGCCAACATGACCCCGGCCTACTGGCAGCAACTGCGTGAAGCGGTCGTCGACGCCGTTGATGTGCAAGGCTGCGACAGCGTGCTGATCCTGCATGGCACCGACACTCTGGCCTACAGCGCCGCTGCCATGAGTTTTCAATTGCTCGGCTCGCAGGCCCGCGTTTGCTTCACCGGCTCGATGCTGCCGGCCGGCGTCACCGACAGCGATGCGTGGGAAAACCTCGGCGGCGCGCTGGTTGCCCTGGGCCAAGGCCTGGCGCCGGGCGTGCATCTGTACTTCCACGGCGAGCTTCTGGACCCGACCCGCTGCGCCAAAGTGCGCAGTTTCGGTCGGCATCCGTTCAAGCGGCTGGAGCGTCAGGGCGGCGGTGCGAAAGCGGCTTCGATTCCGGCCCGACTGAATTACAACCAATCCAGGCAACTGGCTAGCGTCGCGGTGTTGCCATTGTTTCCCGGCATCAGCGCCGAGGTGCTGGATGGCTTGTTCGCCAGCGGCATTCAGGGTCTGGTGCTGGAGTGTTATGGCAGTGGTACCGGGCCGAGTGACAACCCCGAATTTCTCGCCCGCCTCAAGCGTGCGCAGGATCAGGGCATCGTTGTGGTCGCGGTCACGCAATGCCATGAAGGCGGGGTCGAGCTGGATGTCTATGAAGCCGGCAGCCGCTTGCGTGGCGCGGGCGTGTTGTCCGGTGGCGGCATGACCCGTGAAGCCGCGTTCGGCAAACTCCATGCGCTGTTGGGCGCCAATCTGGATAACGCTGAAGTACGACGCCTGATTGAGCTGGATATGTGTGGCGAGCTTAGCTGACCCCATACCTGCACGAACCTGACGCCGACACGCCATACATAATTACCACCCTCCCCAAATCGTGACTCCCTAGCATGGAAGCTGCCTTGAGGCCTCGCCTCAAGCCGCTTCCATTACTTTGAAACGCAGGGATGCACGATGAGTACACCAACCTCAACCTCCACACCAGACACTCCCGCTCGCCATAACCCGACCGATCTTCTGATTACTCAACTCAGTGTCGGACCCGACTTGCGTGACGTAGCGGCCGTGCTGTTACGCCAGCACTTGCGCAAGCTCTATCCCACGCTGGATCTCGACCCGAGCATCACCATGGTCGGAACGCCGACATGGGTACTCGCCAATGACGAAATCGTGGCCGGGCCTCCCACTTTCCAGGCACTGACCGACATTCTGGCCAATCAGCTCGTGCACAGCGTGCCGGCCCTGTACATCGAGGGCGAGCATTTCCTGGCCCAACAACCGATCACCGAGCCCGAGATTCACTTGCCGGTGCGCATCGACGAAATCGCCAACCTGATCAACCTGCTGGCACCGGTCATGCTCACCGCCTTTCAGGAACAACAACTGGCGTTCTGGAATGCGCCCGAAAACGGTTCGCAACCACGTTGGCACGAGCTGTCCAGAACCTTGCGCGAGGTCTGGAATATCGATCGGGTCCCGGGCTGGGACAACGATGACTGCGCGATGGCGCGATCTTTGTTTCTCGCTCCTGACCTTGCGAGCAGAAAGCTCAAAGATCCCTACACAAGCAACGCCTATCTGATTGGCATCGACCTGGTCGACGGCGCAAAGGTCACGCACCTGAATGAAGTGTCGATTGTCGTGCTGATCGGCACGCACGAAGGACGCACGATCATTCTTGCCCACTCCTTGCTCAAGGGCTTTCAAAAATTCGACTCCCTTGAACAGCTCGGCGCCAAATTGCCGGAGCATGTCAGCACGGCCGGGCCCGCACAGAAAATCCAATGGCGACTGTTGGAACCCCCGGGCAGCATTTTCGATTACCAGGCTTGCGCGCTGATCTCCATCCAGATCGACGTGATCGGCGCTTTAGATTTTTCCATCCCGGCCACCGCCAACCCGAACAAGCTGCCGTCCACCCCGACGCCTGAAGTGGATGACAGTGTGAAAAAAGCAGGGCCGGGCCTGGACTGGTTCAAGGATGCGCTGCCGGACTGGCTGAGCACGGCGTCGCTCTCGGACCTGAACAACTACTCGCGACATCTGAAGGACCTGGCCGCACTAGACAGTCAGAACGCCGGCAAATCCTATCTGGACGGGATCCTGCCCATCCGCCAGTACGCGCTGAGCAAACTGAATGCATTACATGCCAGCAAACTCCTTGAACATGCCAAGGCTCTGCGCGAGCAGCCAGAGTTGGAAACGTCGCTGGAGTCGATCGAGCTACGGGTTAAAAGCCCCGTCATCTGGGGCACGTTCACCGTTCCAGGCAAGATCGATACCTTCAACTTCAGCCTCGCCGATCTTGCCTTGCAAAACCTGATTGCATTGCCTCTGGGCGACAAGACGCTGCACTCCACCCGCGGCAAAACGCTACCCGCCTGGTTAACCGTCAAGTACATCGAGGACCTCATTAGCCGGGTCGATGTCGGCTCAACTTACCCGGCGCTGATCAAAAGCCATCTGATCGACAGCACGCCAGAGGCCACGCGCCGACAAACCCTGTTCAGCCAACACCTGCGCATCCAGCTACCGCTGCTGGCTTTGCAATGCAAGATTCGCGAAGAGAACGGCATCGACGCACGCGGGTACCGTTACGTCGTCGCCGTGATGGAACCCGAGACCGATAAGCGCGTGGTGGAAGGCCAGACCATCGTGATACGGCCGTTGACCTTCGCCCCCAAACGCCGCAAAGACGGCACACAGGACGAAGTCGCCAACATGTTCGTGATTGGCCCCGAGGATTCGGCCTCCGGCCCCTGCCTGCTTTATCGGCCGATGCTCGACCAGCCGCTGAGTCAATACCCATCGCCGAGCAACTTGCTGTACGCCATTCAGCAATCGCCCAGCCTGCGGGACACGATGCTGGCCTGGCTATCGGAAGACGTCAGCAGCGACTACGCCAATTACGTGTTTCCAGGCTCGCTGCCTTCGCCCTGGACCATCACCGATTTTCTGGTCGACCCGGACAAGCTTACGACGATGACAGGGCCAATGAGCCTGGGCGGAAAAGCGCTTGAAGGCGACTTGCCCGAAGCCCTGTTCAAAGCCAACGCTCAGGCATTGGTGACACTCGCCGATCGCCAGTCAGTCTCGAACGCCGAAAACCGCTGGGCCAGTTTCAAGCAGGCCGGCTGGATGCTGTTCTATTCGGTTCTGCCGTTTCTGGGGCGTACCGTCGGTATCGCAGCCTGGATCTGGCAAGTGATGGATCAGCTCCAGGAACTGCAGGAGGCCCATGAGCAAGAAGATACGCACGCACAATGGACGGCGCTGACGGATGTACTGCTCAATCTCGGCATGGCGATCACATTGCATATCACTACCCGCGCTAATGGGGAGCGGCGTGTCGTGGGCGACGTGACCACAACCGAAGCGCCCAAGCCGCTGGAATCGTCGACGAAAAAGTTCAGCATCGAGCAACTGAGCACAAGCGCCCCCCATCAGGTGTCCAATCTCCAGCAAGTGGTCAGCATCAGTGGTGCCGCGAACCGAACGCCCGCGAGCCTCGCGACCGTGCTGGAGCATTTCAAGATCACTCGCCCCGAAGAGCTTGGCACTGCCAACACCGAGGACGGCGCCTATAAAGATCTCTACAGCCTCAACAGCAAATGGTACGCCCCGGTGGGACAGAACTGGTTCGAGGTCACGGTGGATGAGAACGGCACCGTTGTGATCATCGATGCAAAGGAGCCTGCCCGTTCTGGCCCGGCCCTGGCCCACACTCTGCAGGGACAGTGGGTGGTTGATGTTCGCTTGCGCTTGCGCGGCGGCGGTTCGACAAGCCTGACCCACCTGGCCGAGGCCCAAGGCCAACGCAAGGCTACGCAACTGCGTACAAAACTCACGGCTTTCGAAAAGCGCAAGGCAACGGCACAGCAGGAACTTCAGAAAGCTCACCAGGCAATGAGCACCGCTACCGCTGACGAGGTTCAAGGCAAACGTAAACTCTACCTCCAGGCACTGGAATCCCAGCGAGCGGAATACGCCGCAGCACTGAGCAATCTCAAATCGCTGCATGTCTTTTCGCCGACGGCGGACTATCAACAAAAATCCCTTGGTTACCTCAAGGCTCAACTGGAACTGATCCAAGCCGGTATTGGCGAAGCGCTCACTGTCTTCACGCCGAAATTGCGCGCCGTTCTGAATCAAATCGAGCGTCAGTCCGAGGCCCGCCATGATCGTCAAATCCCGGCAGCTCGACAGTTGATCGAGCTGAACCAGGACATGATCGCGCGCCTGGAGCAGATTCAGGAACGCTTCGTGGAGCTCAAGCGCCTCGAAAAAGAAGGGCTGCGGGTGATTCAGAACAGCCGATCGAAACTCCCCGGCTATTCACTCGATGACCTGAAGGCCCTCCAGGTGACACTGGCGCGCAACGTATGCCTGCCGGAAAACTCGGTGGCGACGGCGACCGAGGCCTGGCTCACCATCGACCAGATCGTCGACACCGCCGACATTGTCGTGCAAACCCTGCGCGACACTCTGAATGAACGCAGCGTCAGCCGGCTCGACGAGCGAATCGACGCCCTCAACGATCTGATCGAACAGTTCAGCGTTATCGATGAGCGCTTGCTGGACTTCAAGACAACGTTCGCTGCGCAAGCTGTGGAAGAGCCGATAAAACAGCTTCGCCAGCAGCTCGACGAATTCCGCCAGCGTGCCGAGCGCCATTTGGTGGTGGTGCTCGACGAGAGGGAAATTCTCAGAAGTCGTCCTGCACTGCCGCTGCAACCACCAAGGCCAAACAGACAGTTCATCAGGACGCGTTACAACGGTGTTCTCATCGGCGAGCCGCGCCTGTCAGACCAAGGGCTGGAGACCAACCTGGTCGATATCAAGTCGCCCCTCACCGATAAGGTCATTGCCACTTTCCATCAGAAAACCCCGGGGGTCTGGGTCGAGCGAGTCAGCCCGCCCAAAACAGCCACCGCGGCACCGAACCTTGAGACCAGCCTCAACAAGGGCCAGGCTCTGCTCGACTCGCTGGCAGCGTTTAATACGCGCATGGCCGAATACATCAAGCAGCCAGGCCGCTCACCGGGCGGGATCGAATACCTGTTCCACCAGTTCGCCCAGCAGATGGAGCAGACCAGCAGCGCCATCGAGCAAGCCTTGACCGACAGCAACGCCACGGAGAGCCATACTCGCTCGGCCGCTGTCGTCAACAAGGCACTCACCGAGACCGCGGAAAAACTCTACCAGCAAGCCAGCGACAACATGCTGACGATGCTCAAGCAACAGCCGCCGACAGTCCCGGGCGTTGAGTGGCTCAACAGCAACAAGGCGATCAGCGTTGCAAAAACCGTCACTCGACGTCGCCTCAAAGGCGGCAAGGTGCTGTACCTGGATGAGTACACCATCAGTGACCGCAAAACCCGGCAAATAATCTGGTATGCACACTTTCTGTACTCGACCTCCTGGGTGCCGGCCAAATCCTTCGTCTACGCCCGCTTGAAAACCCCCATTGAACATGGGCTGGGGATGGCCGCCGACTCCACTCAAGGGCTGAGTGGACCGCAACGCCTTGCGTATTACCGCAGCATGATCGGGCTGGAGCAGGCCAAGCGGCTGTTTTTCAGCACGACCTGAGGCATCTCCGGTGTTGGCTTTTGCTAACGTTCAAGCGCCCTTGCGAAAGCGAGGGCGCTGAATCACGGCACGCTACTTGCTCCATCCCGATCAAACAAATGACGGGTACCGCCCATGCTCCACTCGCACCTCACGACGCTCAACGCCGTCTCGCTGATCCTTAACACTTTCAAGGCCGAGGGTCTGTCCAGCGATGCGTTGTTGGCCGGAAGTGGCATCAGCGCGGCGGATTTGAACCGCGCCGACACGCGCATCACCACCAACCAAGAGATGCAGGTGTGCGCCAATGCCGTCGCGCTCAAGCGGGATATCGGCCTGGAACTGGGGCGACGGATGCACGTTTCCTGCTACGGCATGCTCGGTTACGCATTGCTTACCAGTGCCACCTTCGGTGACGCTTTGCGATTGGCGATGCGCTATCCGGCGCTGCTGGGAACACTTTTCGAACTGAGCCTGGAAGAGGATGGCGAGCGTATCTGGTTCGTCGCTGCCGATTACCGCGAGAGTCCGGCCATGGCGGTGTTCAACGCCGAGTTCTGCCTGGTGTCGCTGAAAGTCATCTGCGACGACCTGCTCGGGCACCCGCTGCCGCTGCTGGCCGCACGCTTCGAGCATGCGGCGCCCGACTATGAGGCAACCTACGCCGAGCCCTTCAACTGCCCACTGCACTTCGGGGCACGGGATAACGCCTTTGCCTTCGACAAGCGCTGGCTCGACCAGCCGTTGCCATTGGCCGACGTCATCACCCATCAAGCCATGGCCGAACGTTGCCGCAAGCAGAACCTGGAGTTCACCGGACGCCAGGCCTGGCTGGGGCGGATTCGGCAATTGCTCCGAGCACAGTTGAATGCGGCACCCGGGCTCGATGGTCTGGCCGAACAGATGAATTGTTCAGCGCGGACATTACGCCGGCATCTCAAGGACATGGGTTGCAGCTATCAGGAATTGCTCGACGAGCTGCGCTTTGAAAAGGCCAAGCAAATGCTTTGTGAGGATCAGTTACCGATCTACCAGATCGCCGAGGCCTTGGGCTTCAGCGAGACCGCCAGTTTTCGCCACGCGTTTGTGCGCTGGAGCGGAGTAGCGCCCAGCCAATTCCGCCCGCAGCACCGGCCCCTGTAGGCGCTGGCTTGCCAGCGATGAGGCCGGTGCATCCGACGCACCTCCATTGACTCGAACATTGCTTTCGCCAGCAAGCCGGCTCCTACGAATGCGTGCGCTAAGAGGGGCGAATTTCGGTCAGGTTTTTTGGCCGTATTGATCCCCTTTTGGCCTTTCCTGCCGTTTTCGAAATCCGTCCGCGCCGCAAGACTGTGTGCAACCGAACCCGCCTGCGGAGAACAACAAAATGCTGACGATCTACTCGGACGATCACCACCTGCACCACGGTCGTTGCGAACTCATCGATGGGCAACTCAAGCCCTGCTTCGAGATGCCGTCCCGTGCCGACCATGTGCTTTCGCGGGTGCAGAAGCAGAACCTCGGCCCCGTCGAAGCGCCGAAGGACTTCGGCCTCGAGCCGATCGCGCGTATCCACAGCCGCGATTACCTCGACTTCTTCAAAGGTGCCTGGGCCCGCTGGACCGAATTCAACACCGACGGTGACTTGCTGCCCTACACCTGGCCGGCTCGCACCCTGCGGCGCATCAAACCCGCCAGCCTGCACGGCGAACTCGGCTATTACAGCTTCGACGGCGGCGCCCCGATCACCGCCGGCACCTGGCAGGCGGCGTACAGCGCAGCGCAAGTGGCGTTGACCGCTCAAGCTGAAATCCAGCGCGGCGCCCGTTCCGCCTTCGCCCTGTGCCGTCCACCGGGACACCACGCCGCTGGCGATTTGATGGGTGGTTATTGCTACCTTAACAATGCCGCCATTGCTGCCCAGGCGTTCCTCGACCAGGGTCACAAAAAGGTCGCGATCCTCGACGTCGATTACCACCACGGCAACGGCACCCAGTCGATTTTCTACGAGCGCAGCGACGTGCTGTTCACCTCGATCCACGGCCACCCGGAAGCGGAGTTTCCGTTCTTCCTCGGCTATGAAGATGAGCTGGGCGAAGGCGCCGGTGAAGGCTTCAACTTCAACTATCCGTTGCCTGCCGGCAGCGCCTGGGATACCTGGAGCGCCGCACTGGAACAGGCCTGCAAAGAGATCGAAAGCTACGGCGCCGACATCGTCGTCGTGTCCCTGGGCGTCGACACCTTCAAGGACGACCCGATCTCGCAGTTCAAACTCGACAGCCCGGACTACCTGGCCATGGGCAAGCGCATCGCGCAGCTCGGCGTGCCGACGCTGTTCGTGATGGAAGGCGGTTATGCGGTGGAAGAAATCGGCATCAACGCCGTGAACGTTCTCGAAGGTTTTGAAAGCGCTTGATGAGCAATTATCAGAATGAAAGGGCTCGAGCGTTAACCGCTGTCGCAGGATGCCGAACGTGCTCTACCGGGGCCTGGACCCGGAAGCAATCCGGCACCTGATCCCGCCGTCGTCACCAGGACCTGCGCTTGCGCAGGTCTTTTTTTGCCGACGATATTTATTTACCGCCAATGCCGCTGTACCCGTCGCTACCTTGCAATGGATCGCGCACCGAACCTTTCACGGTGCCTGCTGCCCTCACAAAGGATGTGACCATGACAGATACTTCCAGCCCTCCTTCCGAAACCGCCCTCTCCACTGATCAAGACGCCCTGCTCACCCAATTGGTGGCTGGCCCCTCGATCAGGGAAGTCGCCACCCATGCCCTGCAACCCGCCCTGAAAACCCTGTACCCGCAACTGTCTATCGACCCGCGACTGGCGATGGTGGTAACGCCGTCCTGGACCTTCCACGACCAACGCGTCGTCCCCGGGCCACGGCACTTCGAATCGCTGACAGATGCCTTGGTACGCCACAGCGTTGCGGGCACATCGGCGGTCTACCTCGACGGCGACCACTACCTCACCCTGCAACCTCAGGAACAGACGCCGGCGCAACTGCCCGTGCGCATCGACGCCATCGGACAGTTGCTCAATGAATTGGCGCCCCTGCTGTTTGTCGCGTTTCAGGAACAGCAGGTCGACTACTGGAACCAATACACCCGCGCCTCGGCCCCGCGCTGGAAGGGATTGTCCAAATCCCTGCGCGAATTGTGGAACATCGATACGAACCCGAAATGGGACAATGACCTCAGTGCGATGGCCCGCAACCTGTTCACCTACCCCGAGAAAAACGCGCGCACGTCGCATGACCGCTACCGATCGCGAGCATGCCTGATCGACCTGGACGCAGGCGTTTCGACACACCTCAACATTCTCGACATGGCGGTATTGATCGGAACCATCGGTCCCCGCACCTTGATTCTCTGTCACACCATTACCCGCGGTTTCCAGGCTTACGACTCTTTGCAGGAACTGGGCGCGTCCCTGAAGTCGTACGTCGATGATTCAACACCCGGCAACACCCTGCATTGGCGGTTGATCGAACCCGAAGGCAATTACTTCGATCATCTGGCGTGCAACCTGATCGCGCTGCAAGCCGACTCAATTGGCGCCTTGGCAACCGATACTGCCGCCGTGAATCCCGACCTCGCGCCGCACATCAGCCGCACGACGAACGAGCTCGATCCGACGGACAAACAGGCGCCTTCACGGTTCAACCAGGTCGAGCAATCGCTGCCGGACTGGATGGCCGACGCATCATCGGGTGACCTCACCGCGTATAGCCGTCATCTGATGGATCTGGCGCAGGTACAGAGTCAGAACGGCGGGAAGTCCTTTCAGGACGGTATCAAGCCCATCCGCGAGTTCGCGCTGGATCAACTGCGCGATGCCATGATCAAAGAGCATGCCGACGCCGCAAAGCTGAACCTGGCGGACATCGAAATCGTGGTCGACAGCGTGGTGGTGTGGGGCAGCTTTACGCCGCTGGTGGAACCCGAACGCACCACCTTGGGCCTGGTTGATCTGGCGCTGCAAAACCTCATCGCCTTGCCGCTGGGCAACAAATCCGTGCGCAGCACCAGCGCCACGGCGTTGCCGGCCTGGATGACGGTCAGTTACCTGGAGCAGTTGATCGTCAGCGTCGACATTGGCAAAACCTACCCGGAGTTGATCAAAAGCAAACTGCGCGACGATCCGGTGGACAGCTTGCGTCGCCAGAACCTGTTCACCAGCCATTTGCGTGTCGAATTGCCGCTGCTGGCCTTGCAGCAAAAGATTCGTGCGCAGCACGGGATCGATGAACTGGGTTACCGCTATGTCGCCGCTGTAGTCCAGGTGCTTGACGCTAAACGTTGGGTGGATGGTCAGGAGATTGTCATTCGCCCTCTGGCGTTCAAACCCGGCTGGCGCACTGGAAACTCGACCGACGAAGTCGCCGACATGTTCGTGATCGGGCCACGGCAAATGGACAAGGGACCGTGTCTGCTTTACCGGCCGTTGCTCAATCAACCCTTGAGCCAATACCCGACACCGGCCAACCTGATCTATGCCATCAAGCATTCGCCGACACTGCGCCAATCCGTGCTCGCCTGGCTACCGGACTCGGCGCGCGCCAACTATGCCAACTATGTGTTCACCGGCGACCGGGTTTCGGTGTGGTCCCTCTCCTTGCTGTTGGCCGACCCGCTGACGTCCCTGCAAATGAGCGGCACGCTGGCCCTGGGCTCTCAAGTCATCGCCAACGATTACCTGGCTGCCTTGTACAAGGCGAACGTCAATGCGCTGATCGAACTGGCGCAACGACAGTCGGTATCCAACACGAAAAATCGCTGGGAAACCTTCAAGCACGCGGGCTGGTTGATCTTCAACGCGGCGTTGCCGTTTCTCGGCCGAACAGTCGGGACCGCCGCCTGGATCTGGCAGGTGCTCGATGACTTGCAGCAAACCCTCGATGCCGGGGAAACAGGCGACAGCGAGCAACAGAAAACCGCCATGACCGACCTGTTGCTGACCCTGGCCATGGTTCTCGCCCACCGCGCCAGCGCACGTAAACCGACCTCACGTGCATTAGAGGAAAAGACGCCACTGACCAAGGTCGTCGAACCCGAAGAAAAACCGCCAGCAAGTCCCGTGTCCTTCACTCAACTGCCGGATGTCGTCGGCGAGCATCCGGTGCAGCATCACATATCAGTATTGACCGACACCGCATTGAGCCTGAACAAAACCCTGGATCGCTTCGCCATCACCCGCCCGGAGCAACTCACCCCGCCCGCTAGCGAAAACGGTGTCCATCGCCATCTCTACCATCACCAGAACAAGTACTACGCCCCGGTGGGTGAGCGCTGGTTTGAAGTGGCCGTGGAAGATACGGGGGACGTCTCGATCATCGACACTCGACAACAACCCGCGCGCAGCGGCCCTGTGCTGATCAGCAATCAACAGGGCGAGTGGTTCGTCGATACGCGCCTGCGCCTGCGCGGGGGCGGTCTGTCGAGCCGGCGCAAGGCACTGAAACAGCAGAATCAAAAACGCGTCGCCGATCTCAAAAAGCAGTTGGCCGAATTCGATAATGAGCGGGAACGGGCACGCAAAGAGCTGACGGACGCTCACAACGCCATGAAATCGGCCAGCGGCGACGCACTGCTTACCGCGCAAACGCAGTTCCTTGAGACGCTCGATCGCCGCACCGAGGAGTACGCCCTGCCCATTGCACAGCTGAAATCGCTCAACCTGCTCGATACGGTTCCCAATTACCGAACCAACATGGTCGAGATGATCGGTACGCAACTGTTCTTCAACCAGACGTGGCTCGATCAACGCAATGCGACCTTCGCTCAAACGCTGCGGGAAACCCTGGCGCTGCTGGAGACTGAGGAAACGGTCGAGGATGGAAGTAACCGTCCGACTTATCAAAAAATGATCGACCTGACCGAGGGCATGATAGGCAAAATCGAGTTTGCCCAATCTCGTTTCGAAGAGTTGGCCCGGCTGGGTCGAAGTGCTGCCGAGATGGCCAGCAGCTACCGGGCAAGATTACCGGCGTTCAGCCCTGTTGATCTCAAGGCGCTCCAGGTTTCGCTGGCCCGCGAGGTCTGCCTGAAAGAGCCAAGCAGTGCTGCGCCGGGCCAGGCCCAGATTGAATTCACCCGGCTGCTCGACACCACCAATCTGGTGATCCAGACCTCCCAGGAGCTGATGCTGGAGGGCGGAGCGTGGATTGCTGGAGAACGTATCGAGGGACTCAGCGGGATGCTGGAACAGTTCGCCGCCATCGACCAGTCATTCGAAGACTTTGCTCTAAGCCACAAGGAGGCGGTACTGGAGCAGCCTTTCACGCATCTTCGAACACGGGTCGGCGAATTCCAGCGGGACGCCGAAAGCTACCTCGCCCAGTTGTTGCGAGAGCAAGCGCCGCTGGAGCCCCGGCCCGGCCCTTCAAGGCCCACATCGGCATCGCGTAAACGGGTCATCAAGACACGCTTTCGCGGCACCGTCGTTGGCGAGGTACGTCCATCGGCTCCGGGACAGCCGATATTGCTGGATGTGAAGGCCCCCCTGACCGGCAATGTGATCGCTACCTTTCACGAAAAAACGCCCGGGGTCTGGGTCGAGCGGGTTCAACCCAAACGCAACCGCCCGGCCGTAATAGCCCCTGCGCTGGACGCGCAAATGGCCCAGGCCCGGACGCAGCTCGACGGGGTGGACAGTTTCATCCTGCAAACCGAAGCGACCGCGAAAAAACCTGGCCGTATCCCGGTGGAAATCGAAGAGCTGTTCCAACACAAAGCCGACCAACTTGCCGAGAGTGCCAGGAACCTGGTGCAAGCCCGTACGAACAGCACCGACGAACCGCCGAGCCTGATCGCGGAACTCAAACAAGCCAGCGAGCGGCTCTATACCGAGGGACACCGGGTGCGCGTCGAGATGATCAAGCGACAACCCCCCACAGCGGTCCGTGTCCAATGGCTATTGAGCAAAAATGAAATCGACATTGTGTCTGGTGGCGATCGACGACGCCTCAAAGGCCCACGCAAGGATTACTTGAAGGAGTACGAAATCCGCGAGCGCAAGACCGGCCAAACGTTGTGGTATGCGCATTTCCACTACGCGAGTCAGGACGCGCCGATCGACATGTTCACGGCTGCCCATTTGAAACTGCGGGATCAACGCCTGATGGCCGGCGCATTCGACTTGCGCACCGCCACCAGCAACCCGCAAGTGATCGCCATCTATCGCAGCGAGATCAGCCCGCAATTGGCGCGGTCCCTGTTCTTTTCGTGAACCCCCTACGTCAAAAAGGAAAATGACGATGACTGAACACTCCGAAAACACCGAAACCCGTGCATTGCTGAAAAAGAGCCAGGTCATTCATCAAACCAGCCGGGGCCCCACCGTCGATGTAGTCGCCGCTCAAATATTGCGCCAGGCCCTGAAGGTGCTGCATCCCGAACGGGATCTCAACCCGGATCAGACAATGATCGGCACACCTCAGTGGCAGCGCCTCGGCGATACGCTCGTGGCCATGCCGACGCAGTTTGAGTCACTGACCCAGGCGCTGGTACGCCAGTTCTTTACCTCGACCACCGCCAACTTTCTCGAAGGCGAACACTTCCTGACGTTGAACCCGCAGGCTACACCCGTGGTGCATCTGGATATCGGCATCGAAGCCATTGCCGGACTGCTCAATGACTACGCGCCCCTGCTGTTCGTCGCCTTCGGCGAGCAGCAACTGGCCTATTGGAACAACACCGGGCATCTGGTGCCGCGCTGGCAAGAACTGTCCGCTGCCCTGCGTAAAACCCTCGACGTGCAACACGCCAACGGTTGGGATGATAAACAGTGCCAGGTGGCTCGGGCCGTCTCGCTGCATCCCGACAAGCAAGAGCGTCAAGCCCATGATCCGGCGCTTTCGGCTATCCAGGTCAGCCTGATCGACATTGATACTGTAGACGCCAAGGGAAATGCGCGGCACCTGTTGATCGGCGGTGCCGCCGTGCTGACAGGGCGCTATGACCAACGTGACCTGGTGATGATGTATACCGTGGAAAACGGTTACGAAACTTTCGACTCCCTTAAAGAACTGGGCGCTTCGCTACCAAAACGCATCGAGACACAACCAGACGCTCGTCAGCTGAAGTGGCGCTTGTTCGAACCCGACGGTAATTTTTTCGACCACATGGCCTGGGCCCTGATTACCAGCCAGCTCGATGCCATTACTGAAATCAGTCAACAAGGCCTCGCCGTTGAAGAAGATGCCTTCACCGGATCTTCGCCCATCCCTGAACATGCCAGCGCCAAAGAGAAAACCGCGCTTGCCGGTCTTGACGACTCAATACCCGACTGGCTGTTCGATGCATCGGCTGCGGACCTCGATCAGTACAGCCAATCGATCAATGCGCTGGGCAAACTGTACAAGCAGACCGACAAGACACTGTTCCGGATTCTGCCCATTAACACCTTCGCCCAAAACCGCATGCGCGAAGCGATCATTGCCGAAAAAGAGTCTGCCGCCAGCCTGCCGCTCGATGACCTGGAAATTACGATCACCAACAGTTTCGAATCCGGTGGTTTGACGCTGCCCAACCCGCACGACACCCATACCGAAACCTTGGGTGAATACGCCTTGCAAAACGTCGCGCCGTATCAGGCTGTCGTTCGATTCAGTCCACCGCAGGCGGTACCCGAATGGTTGAACGATGCCTTCCTGACGAAGGTGGCGAGCAAGGTTGATGTCGGCGAGGCCTATCCCCGACTGATCAAGGACAAGCTGATCGACGACCTGGTGCAGGCGCCCTTGCAGCAGCATTTTTACATCAGCCAGTTGCGTGCCCTGCTGCCGCTGATTGCGCTTGAGTGCAAGGTCCGCGGCATCGGCGGTGTAGATGAACTGGGTTGTCGCTACATTCATGAATGGCTCAAGCCGACACCCGGTCACCCGCAACCGGTGGTCATTCGCCCCCTGACGTTCGTCCACTCCGGGAACACCGACGGCGACACCGTGACCAACATGTTTATCATCGCTCCACGTCAGCCAGTCGGCGGGCCGTGCCTGCTGTATCGGCCGTTGCTCGAGCAGCCGTTACTGCAATTCCCTTCTGCGCAAAACCTGCTGTATGCCTTGCATCAGCCGGGCGAGTTGCGCGATTCGGTGCTGGCGTGGCTGCCGGACTCGACCACCAGCTTCAAATACGCCCAATACGTATTCCCCGTCGGGTTGCCCAGTTCATGGCTGGTGGCACAGTTGGTCGCCGAACCCTGGACTTCCGTGGACTGGGCAGGCCCGGTCGAACTCTCGTCCAGTGAACTGGCCGGCGAGGTCTTCCCGGCCCTGTTCAAAAAGCACGCCCAAGCCATGGCCGAACTCGCCGATCACCAGTCGCTATCCAACGCAGAACGGCGTTGGGCGTTGTTGCGCGACAGTGGCTGGGCACTGTTCAACGTCGCCGCGAATTTTCTCAGTGGCCCCGCGGGTGCAGCGATTTGGGTCTGGCAGAGCATCAGTGAAGTCGAGCAAGTGCTGGACGCTCACAATCGCGGTGATGCACACGCGCAATGGAACGCCATCGCCGATATGCTGTTGAACCTGGGCATGATCCTGGCCCATCACGCCGCCGTACGCCGCAAGTCAGGCCCACGAACCGCTTCGGCGCCGCCAGGTGACCACGACAGGCTCCCTGAAACAAATGTCACACCGACGGTCAAGCCCGCCGCACTCACCGTAACACTGATCCCCACTCCACTGACCGGTGAGCTTGCGCCCGGCCATTACACCTCACTTGATCCCAGCGGCTCAGTGCCTCATCGCTCACCTTCGGCTCTGATTACTTTCCTGAGCCACCTGAATGTGCCGGCGCCCGATCTTACCGACCCGACACTGGAAACCCTGCAGCGCGATACCGCGTCCCTGTACCAGCTGGATGGAAAGACCTATGCACAGGTCGGCGAACACTGGTTCCGCGTGATTGAAAATGACGACGCGCAAATTCACATCGTTGATCCGCAAACCCCCTCGAAGACCGGGCCACCATTGAGTCAAACCAAACAGGGGCATTGGTTTGTAGACACGCGATTGCGCTTGCGCGGGGGTGCCGGTGGTACCAGCCTGCAAAGCCAGCTCAGGGCTCAGCGCAAGGCAAAGGAGCAGCAGAAGAAAGAGCTGGGCATCATGCTGGATGCCTTCAAGCGTCAGGAGCCGGCAAACAATGCTGAACTGAAAAAAACCCAGACTGAAATGGAGGGGGCAACCGGACCAGCGCTTGAGCAAGCGACACAGCGTTACCTCACTCAAGTCGAGAAGCTGATCGATGACTACGACCAGGCGCTGAAAAATCTTGAGCAATGGCGTCTCAAGGGCGGAAGCGAAGGCTATCTCAAAGACTTCCAGCGTATGAACTTCGAATTGCAGAAGAATCTCGCCCTGTGGTTCGCACTCAAGCGCAGCACCTATGGGGCATTGACCCATCTGCTGGCGGAAGACACCGACATTGAATCAAACGCGTCCATGCAGGCTCACGTGCAGGGCGTCCGGCAAGCCTTGGCCTTGAGCCACGACATGATTAATCGCCTGCAAATCTCCCAAACGTCCCTGCAATCCCTCGAAGCCATTGGCAGCGCTGGCATAACCGCCGCACAAACGCTGCGAAAGCTGCTGCCTGCGTTCACCTCGTGGGAATTGAAGTCCAACGAGATCGGCATGTCCCATGAGGTGTGCATGCGCGGTCCTGCCAACGCAGACACTGCACCGGCCCGTGAAGCGGTGGGCTCGTTGATTATCGAGGCCGCCACCGCGACCCACCGGCATACAGCGTTGACCAGGATGCCCGATAGCGATGAGGCCATTGCACTTCGAATCGACAACCTGAGCAGGCTCACCGATGTCTATGCCGATGTCGCTCAGCGTTTTGAGGACCTTCCGGGCGAATATCCCGACTTGGTGGAACCCACCGAACTCAAGCGGTTAAGCAACTTGATAGGCGAGTTCAGACAGTTGGCGCAAGAGCAACTGAGTACGCTACTGCCCGAGAGCGGGACAATCGCGGCACCGGTCGCGCCAAAACCTGCCGTTGCGGGTCCATCCCGGCCTGTTGGCAAAGTCACCAAAAGCCGCCCTCGCGACCCCGCGCCCGCCAAAGCCTCGACATCCGCCGAAGCTGCGCTCAGCGAGGTTCTTCCGGCCCGATCAAAACCCGCCCCTCAACCGGTGCTGGATGACATCGACATCATCGCTGATGCCCTGACTTTGAATGAAGACGTACAGGGTTTCATTGATCGAACCCGCAAAGACGCCTACAAACCCAACCGTATTCCAGCAGACATGCAGGACTTGTTCGATCATCAGGCCCGGCGCCTGGAACAAACCGCAATCAATGTCGGCCAGGCGCAGACGCGCATCCGCGCTTCAGGCGGTTCGCCGCTCCCGGTGGGCAACCTGAGCGCCGAACTGAACAGCGCCGCTGAGCGGTTACGCGCTCAAGGCATCAGCATCCGCGCCAGCTTGCTCAAGGACCGCCAGCCTCGCCAGGCGTATGTGCAGTGGCTTCTGGATAACAATCAGGTCCGCATCGTCAGAAACGCACAAGGCCGGATCAAGACCAAAAGACGCCAGGACTACTTTCAGGAATATCAGGTGCTCGACACCACTAACCGTGACCAGCCATTGTGGTTGGCGCACTTTCACTATGATTCGCCAGAAGCACCATCGGAGCAGTTCACGGCTGCGCACCTGAAAGTCGCCGATGAATATTTGAAGCAGCTCACAGCCGAGCGGCGTCAGGCACTGAGCAGCCTGACGCCACTGGACTATGTGCTTCGCCGGATTGGCGACCCGAGCCTGTTCTTGAAACTGGAAACCCAACCCTGATGCACGTGGGCGGGCGGACTGACATCCGCCCGCTCAGCGAGCACGCCATACCGTCCGCAATCGCTCCAACGCGGCCTCGATCTCACGCTCGGGCACCGCAGCGAAGCCCAGCACCAGGCCGGCACATTGATCGTCCGGCGTGGTGGATTGCGGTAGCCAGTAACTGCTCAATCCATTGATCTCGACATCGACGCTACTGGCCAACTCGATCAACTCTCGCTCACGAGCCACACTTTCGACCGGTACAGTCATGTGGAGCCCGGCGGTGACTGTGGGTAATCGGCCAACGCCCGGGATATCCAATGGCCAACCACTGAGTAGCGTATTACGCCGACTCAACGCCGCACGACGCATGCGCCGGATATGTCGCTGAAAGTGTCCGGCGGCCATGAATTCGGCCATCACTGCCTGGGTACTCACTTCAGAATGACGCACATCCACGGCCCGACGCCGGGAAAACCCGTCCACCAGCCCCATCGGCAACACCAGATAGCCCAGGCGCAGTGCCGGGAATGCAACCTTGCCGAAGGTCCCGACGTACAACACCCGACCCTGGCGATCGAGGGCTGCCAACGGTGCCAGTGGCGCACCGCTATAGCGGTACTCGCCATCGTAGTCATCCTCAACGATCCAGCCTTGAGTGCGCTCGGCCCAGGCCAGCAACTCCAGACGGCGCGCCAGGCTCATCACTACGCCCGCGGGGTACTGGTGTGACGGCGTGACGTAGGTCAGGCGGCAATCGCTGAGCTTTTCCAGGTCGCCGCAATCGATGCCCTCACTGTCCACTGCCACACCGTGCAAGCGCGCACCGGCCACGGCGAACGCATGTCCTGCCGCGCGATAGCCCGGATTCTCGATCGCCACCCCATCGCCAGGCTCCACCAGCAACTGTGCACAAAGGCTAATCCCCTGTTGCGCACCACTGGTGATCACAATTTGTTCAGCCGTGCACTGCATGCCCCGGGAACTGCGCAAGTACGCCGCTATCATCCCGCGCAGGCGCGCATCACCGGCGGGGTCGCCGTAACACAATTGCTGTAAATCCGGTTTGCGCCAGAAAGCCGCATTCAGCTTGGCCCAGACCTCGAAAGGGAACAGATCGAACGCCGGAACACCGACCCTGAACGCCCGTGGCGGACCGCTCGGAGGACGCGGTAAATGGTTCTGTTCGACGCGTCCCAGCCCAGCACTGTGGATAACTTTGCTGGATGAAATCACAGGTAAATCCAGCCAATTTGTGGATAAGGCTGTGGGTAAGCCTGTTGATAAGCCTGTGGATACTTTTGTGGATAATTTTTTTGCCGGCAAGGCGTTTGGCGGCAATTGCGCGACATAGGTCCCGTCGCCGACCCGCCCCTCAATGAAGCCCTCGGCATAAAGCTGGTCATAAGCGCGCACCACGCTGTTGCGGGAAATCGCCAACGCCGCCGCCAGATCTCTGCTGGCAGGTAAACGGGTGCCACTGGCCAACCGTCCATCCAGCACCCGCACCCGCAAGGCCTGATAAAGCTGACGACTCAAGCCCTGACGGCGATCAAGTTCGATACCCGCCGGGTTGAAGGACAAGGACAATGGTTCGCTGGTCATGGCAATGGACCTATGAAATTGGTCATTAATGGCTCTTACAACAGACCAATAGCCTGCCTAGGATGCAGGCATTCGCCAAGGAAAATATCGCCATGTACACGCCACGTGCTTTTGCCATCGACGAGTTGTCCCAACTGCATGAACTGATTCTCGCCACCCGTCTCGCCATCCTGGTGACCCACGGTGAAAGCGGCCTGCAAGCCAGTCATGTGCCGGTGCTATTGCATTGCGAACAAGGCTCGAATGGCAGGCTGTACGGGCATCTGGCCAAAGCCAATCCACAGTGGAAAGACCTGCGCGACGGCGCCGAAGCCCTGCTGGTTTTTGCCGGTCCCGACGCCTACGTCAGCCCTGGCTTCTACCCGGCCAAGGCCGAACACGGCAAGGTCGTGCCCACCTGGAACTACGTCGCCGTACACGCTTATGGCCGCGCCGAAACCTTCAGCGATGGCGGGCGACTGCTCGACATCGTCAGCACCCTCACCGACCGTCATGAAGCCGGCCGCGCCCAACCGTGGTCAGTCGCCGATGCCCCCGCCGATTACATCGACGGCATGCTCAAGGCCATCGTCGGTTTCGCCATTCCCATCGACCGTCTGGAAGGCAAGCGCAAGCTCAGCCAGAACCGCAGCCCCGCCGACATCGCCGGCGTACGCGAAGGGCTGGCCGCCAGCCCCGACGTCAATGATCAAGCCCTCGCCCAACTGATGCGCTAAGGACAATCACCATGAGTCAAATCGACATTCGCCAAGTCACCGCCGGTGATCACGCGGCCTGGTTGCCGCTGTGGCAAGCCTATCTGCGCTTCTACAACACCGAATTGCCGGACGCCGTCAGCCAGAACACCTGGCAACGCATCCTCGACCCAAACGAACCGACCCACGCCGCGCTGGCGTGGGCCGATGGCAAGGCGGTGGGCATGGTGCATTTCATCTACCATCGTTCGAACTGGGCCATCGAAAACGCCTGCTACCTGCAAGACTTGTTGGTGACGCCCGAAATACGTGGCACCGGCGTCGGCCGCCAGTTGATCGAATTCGTCTACGCCACGGCCAAGGCCGACGGTTGCAACAAAGTGCATTGGCTGACCCACGAAACCAACACCACCGCGATCCAGCTCTACGAGCGCATCGCCGAACGCCCCGGTTTCATTCAGTTTCGCAAAGCCATTTAACGTTCAAGGAGAACAGCATGTCGACTTCACTCGCAGATTGGAAAGGCGTCCCGGCACCTTCGGTCCAACTCATCGAAGGGCGTTTCATTCGCCTGGAAAAACTCGACCCGGCGCGCCACGGGGACGATCTGTTCAACGCCCTGCAAGGCCCCGGCGCCGACCCGAAACTCTGGGACTATCTGCCTTACGGTCCCTTCCCCGAGCGCAGTGCTTTCAACGACTGGCTGAATAACCACGCGGCCAACAGCGACCCCTACTTCTTCAGCGTGATCGATCGTGCGAGCGGTGAAGTGCAAGGCCTCCTCAGCCTGATGTCGATCGTCCCGTCTCAGGGCCGCGTCGAAATCGGCCACGTCACCTTCGGCGCGCCGATGCAGCGCTCACCGAAAAGCACCGAAGCGGTGTACCTGCTGGCCAAGGAATCGTTTGCCCTGGGTTACCGCCGCCTGGAGTGGAAGTGCAACAACGGCAACGCCCGATCCAAATACGCAGCCGAGCGTCTGGGCTTCAGCTTTGAAGGGGTGTTTCGCCAGCACATGGTGGTCAAGGGCCAGAACCGTGATACCGCGTGGTACTCAATCCTGGACTCGGAATGGCCGGCGATTGGGGCGGGGTTCGAGCAGTGGTTGAGCGATGAAAACCAGACGGCTTCGGGGCAGGTGAAGTCGTTGGTGGAGTGTCGCGGGTATTCCAGAAAATAAAACTGTGGGAGCGAGCCTGCTTGCGAAGAGGCAGGCACATTCAGCATCTATGTCGCCTGACACTCCGCCATCGCGAGCAGGCTCGCTCTCGCAATTTTGCTTCCGTCGAAGGCAGATTCCGCGACGACATCAATCTGTAAAAACCCTCCGCTATACAGGACGCCCCGCTTATAACAAAAAGGCCGTCCAACCATGCCCTTCTCGCCCCAGCGTTTGGCCCTCGTCATCGCCCTGCTGATCAGTACAGGGGCCAATGCGGCGCCCTACAAAACCGTGCAGATCGACACCGCCACCACTGCCCCGCAAACCCTGGGCGGGGCCGACACCCTGACGATCTCGGCGCCGGGAAGCATTACCAATGCCGGCAAGGCTGTCACCCTCAAAGACGGTACGGCCGGGGCTGGTGTGGTGATTGATAACGCGGGGCAGATCGTTTCGACCGGTGGCCGGGCGATCGACAGCAGTGGCGACCTGACACAGGCGCGCAACTACAGCATTTACAACCGTGCCGGTGGGCAGATTCTGGGTTTCAACGACGCTCTGCGCATCGACAACAATTTCGTCAGCGGCAGCTTGTTGATCGATAACAGCGGCATCATCCGCTCGACCACCGGCCAAGGCCTGGACCTGGATGCACTGCGCAGTGCCGGGGTCACCACCACCATCATCAACCGCGCGGGCGGGCTGATTCGTGGTGAGGCCAGCGATGGCATGAAGACCGGCGCCAATGCGTCCATCACTAACTATGGCGAGATTTCCAGCGGCGACTCGCACAACGCCAACGAGAAGTTCGACGGTGTCGACATCGACTCGGCCACCGGTGTGACAGTGACCAACTACGGCATCATTAGTGGTGGCCGCCACGGCATCACCACCGATCTGGGGGCGACCCTCACCAACTACGGGCAAATCACCGGGCGTAACGGCTCCGGTTTCGGTTCCGACGGCGACGGTACGGTGATCAACCACGGCACCATCACCGGCGCCTGGTCCGGACTGCAACCTAATGGCGACGGCGATGGCGTGGACATCGACAAAATCGCCCACATCGAAAACTACGGCACCATCCAGGGTGTCGGTGCCGGTGGCGTGGACAAGAACGGCTTCGCCAATGGCAGCGAAGGGATCGCGCTGGGCGGCGGCTACGTGCTGAACGCTCAAGGCGCAATGATCAGCGGAGCCACCAGCGCCATTCTGGTTGACGATGGCAGCGGCGGCTCGGGTCTGGCGGCGACCACGCTGGAGAACTTTGGCACCCTCCAGGGCCTTGACGGTTTCGGCGTGAAGTTCGTTGGCGAATTCGCTGACAGCGTCATCAACGGTGGCACCATCAGCGGCAGCAACGGCCTGGCACTGGACCTCGGCGGCGGTAACGACAGCCTGACCCTGCGCAACGGCAGCCGCTTCGTGGGGGTTGTCGATGGCGGTAGCGGTGACGACCGCCTGGTGATGGACGACGCGGCGGGTGGCAGCTTCGGCACCAGTCGCCATTTCGAATGGCTGGAGGTCAAGCAAGGCGCCTGGACCCTGAGCGGCAACGGTGATTTCAGTGACGGCGGCGCGATCCGCAACGGCGCGACGCTGATCAACCTGGGCGGCATCGCCGGCAGCGTGACCGTCGATGCCGGTGGCGTGTATGCCGGCGGCGGTTCGGTGGGCAACTTGCTGGTCAATGGCACCTTGCAGACCAACACGGGCCTCGGCACTGCGACCATCACCCACGACCTGACCATGGGCAGCGGCTCGACGATCGCCTACGGCGTCAACGCCGATGGCAGCAGCGCACCGATCATCGTCGGTGGCACGGCCAACCTCAACGGCGCGACACTGGCGGTCAATCCGGGCAGCGGCACCTATCCATGGCAAAGCCAATACACCGTGTTGCAGGCCGCGAACGTGGATGGCACCTTCGGCAAGGTCACCAGCGACTACGCGTTTCTCACACCCACCCTGGCTTACACCCCAACGCAAGTCGACCTGACCTATACCCGCAACGACGTCGCCTTCAATGAGTTCGCCACCACCGGCAACGGTGGTCGTGCTGCCTACAGCCTGGCGAGCCTCGGCAAGGACAACGCGCTGTACAACGCGTTGCTCAACACGACCAACGCCACGGCCGGTGCGGCGATCGAACAACTGAGTGGCGCCAGCAACGCCAACCTGACCAGCGCGACCCTCGGCGCCAGCAGTCAGGTCGGCGCCAGCATGCTGTCGGCCATGCAGCAGATGGGCGGCGGTTCCAGCCTGCTGGTGGGGCTGGACCAACGCGATACCCCGGTCCTCGCCGCCAACGGCGTCCCCCGCGAAGCGCGCAACCTCAATAACCCGAATGCTCGGGGCCGACTGTGGCTGCAAGCCATCGGCGGCTACGGCAAGCTCGATGGCGAACACGGCAGCAGTGGACTGGAACAACGCAGCAAAGGCACGGTGCTGGGTGCCGACTGGGCACTCAACGGGCAATGGCGATTCGGTGTGCTGGGCGGTTACTCAAAGACCGACCTCGATGCCACCGGCGTCGATGGCAATGTCGAGAGCTGGCATGCCGGTGTCTACGCCCAGCGCCAAAGCGGCCCGTTGGCGTTGCGCCTGGGTGCGGCGTACAGCGGACATCAAGGGGAAAGCAAACGGACCGTTGCCTTCAACGGCTTCAGCGACCGGCCCAAGGGTGACTACGACGCCGACAGCCAACAGGCGTTCGCCGAACTCGGTTACGCCATGGGCAGCGGCCGCCTCAGTGTCGAGCCATTCGCCAACCTAGGCTACCAGCGCTACCACCGCGACAGCTATGAGGAAAAAGGTGGCGCCGCCGCCCTCCAAGTCGATCAACAAACCGAGGACAACTTCAGCACCACGTTCGGCCTGCGCCTGGCCCGCCTGAGCAGCCTGGACAACGGCATGAGCGTGACGCCGCGCATGACCGCCGGCTGGAAACATACCTATGGCAGCGTCAGCAACTCCACACGCCAGGCGTTTGTGGTGGGTGGCACGGCGTTCAGCGTCGATGGCAGTTCGCTGGATCGCGACAGCATGGTGCTGGAAGCCGGGCTGGATGTGGGCATCTCTGCACGCCATACGCTGGGGATCGGCTACAGCGGCGAGATCGGCAACAACAGCCGCAATCACGGGTTGATCGGGCAGTGGCAGATGAGTTTCTGATCGTGCCTAGCCGCAAAGGTCCGAGTAGGCCGTAAGAAAAAGCGTCTGCTCGAAACCGACAAATACAGCCGCCTGGGTGCGGCTGTGTTTAATTCCTCACGTCCTTGCGACACCCCCTGCAACGTCGACAGACGCGCCTGACATCGCGCTCGCAGCGGCCCTTTTAGAGTTTGGACTCATCTGAAAAGAGGTCCGACTCGATGCCCGCACAACACAAATACCGACCACAACATCTTGCTTTGGCGATAGCGCTTGCCTTGGGTTGCGCTGAATTTGCGCAGGCTCAAGATCCCGCGTCTGAACCCGCCCCCACCCCCCACAAAACCATTCAGGCGCTGGTCAAAGACATCGACGCTTTCGCTAAAACGGCCACGCCCCACTCCATCAAAAACACAGAAGACTGGGGCAAGCTTCAACTCGGCGATACCGATGAAGTGGTCAGGTTACAGACCCCGCAAGCGTTCAATGGGATCGTGGATGGCGGCGCAGGCGAAAATCTCCTGCAACTCGATACCGCCAAAGGAGGAAAGTTTGGCGAAAGCCGTCAGTTCCAGCGACTGGATGTAAAGAAGGGTGCGTGGACGCTGACCGGTTCCGGTGACTTCAGTACGGGTGCTCTGGTTCGTGCAAAAACCGCGCTGAACAATGAGGGGCGTATCGCTGGCGACGCATGGGTTCAGGGTAGCCTGAGCAATTCGGGAAGCATCGACGGCCGTGTCGACATCTACGAACAAGCGACCTTCAGTGGCCGCGGAACTGTGGGTGCCCTCAACGTCATGGGGCACATGCTCGTCAATCAAGCGCAAGGCGCACCCCGGGTCAAAGGCGACATGGACCTCGCCAAAACGGCGGTCCTGTCCTATGAAGTGCATTCGGAGGGTTCGAGCGAAACCATCAAGGTGGAGGGTACTGCCAGACTTGGAAATGCGACCTTGAAAGTGGTCGGGGCAGGCGAAGATTTCCCGCAGACCAGCGAGTACACCATCATTGAAGCAGGCAAGGTTGAGGGTGAGTTCGCTCATGTCGAAAGCAACCTGGCATTCATGAGCGCACAGGCGAACTACGAAGAGAACCGAGTCGGCCTGACGTATGCCCGCAACGAAGTAACCTTCGAAAAGTTTGCAGTTGATGAAAACGCCAAGGAATTCATTCACAACCTTGTTGCGCCTGAAGCTGCTCTCACAGAACAGAGTCCAGCCCAAACCCCAAATGCTGCCATCAAGGCCTTGCTCGGCACCACCACAACCACCGCACCGTTGGCCATTGAGCTACTGACCGGCGACAGCAACGCCAACCTCTCCAAAACCACCCTGAGCAGTGTTGCCCCGGTGAGCACCAGCATGCTCTCGGCCATGCGCCAGTTGGACCGTGCAGGAAACTCCAATGATCAAAACAACGCCCCTCGCCTGGCCGCCGGCAGCAAAGGCAGCGGCCGGGTGTGGGTTCAAGCATTGGGTCATGGCGGCAAACTGGATCGCGACTTTCAGGACTTGAAATACTCCACGGAAGGCTTGGTGATGGGCGCGGATTGGGGTATCAGCGAGCATTGGTATTTGGGCGTGATCGGCGGTCAATCCGCGACGCGCATGGACAGCCGTGAACTCGACGGCAATCTCGACAGCTGGCACCTGGGCGTTTATGCCTTGCGCCAGAGTGGGCCTTTCGCCTTTCGACTGGGCG
This sequence comes from Pseudomonas sp. PP3, assembly GCF_905336995.1. Lineage (NCBI taxonomy): Bacteria > Pseudomonadati > Pseudomonadota > Gammaproteobacteria > Pseudomonadales > Pseudomonadaceae > Pseudomonas > Pseudomonas sp. PP3. Next base: position 6,295,880 of record NZ_HG995459.1, read on the forward strand.
CGACCTACAGCCAGCACGATGGCGACAACAAACGTGAAGTCGCCTTCGCTGGTTTCAAGGACCGTCCGCAAGGTCGTTACGATGCCAGCACTCAACAAGCCTTCGCAGAAGCGGGTTACAACCTGGGGTCCGCGAACGTCAGCTTCGAACCGTTTGCCAGCATTGGCTATCAACGCTACCAACGCGACAGCTACACAGAAAAGGGTGGCGCTGCCGCACTCAAAGTCCATGGGCAAAGTGATGAGAACCTGAGCAGCACCTTCGGGCTGCGCCTTGCACAGATCAATGCGCTGGATAACGGCATGCAACTGACGCCGCGTTTCAGCGCCGGCTGGAAACACACCTACGGTGAACTCTACAGCTACACCCGCCAACGTCTGGTGACGGGTGGTCGCGACTACACCGTGTACGGTGCGCCGCTGGACCGTGACAGCCTTCTGGTCGATACCGGGCTGGATCTTCGGGTATCGGCCAACAACACCTTGGGCGTCAGCCTCAATGGCGAAGCCGGCAGTGATGGCCGCAGCTATGGCGTGACGGGGCAATGGCGGATAGCGTTCTGATTAACCACTGACTCAACACAGAACCTGTAGGAGCAAGCTTGCACCTACAGGGTATGTGGTGTTTGCCAGAATGAATTCGCAGGCGAAAAAAAAGGGGAGCACATGCCCCCCCGAGGTTTAAAGCGTTGTATCGAGGCTGTTAACTCAGCCTTCGATCTCGATCAGGATTTCGCCCGGATTCACGCGGTCGCCCTTGGCCACGTGGATGGCGGTGACTTTACCGGCGATGGCAGCCTGGACTTCGGTTTCCATCTTCATCGCTTCGGTGATCAGCACAGCCTGGCCAGCCTTGACACTGTCGCCTTCCTTGACCAGCACATCAACGATGTTGCCCGGCATGGTGGTGCTGACGTGGCCCGGTGCAGTGGCTTGCTTGCGCTTGCTGCTGCCGCCACCGACGAATTCGTTGAGTGGTTCGAACACCACTTCTTCCGGCATGCCGTCGATAGACAGGTAGAAGTGACGCTTGCCTTCAGCCTTGACGCCGACCCCGGTGATGTCGACGCGATAGGTTTCACCGTGGACGTCGATGACGAACTCGGTCGGAACGCCTTCGCCACCGGCCGATGCAACACCGCCAGCCTCAGGAATCGGCAACAGCACTTCAGGCGTCAGGGTGCCCGCGGCACGCTCCTCGAGGAATTTGCGACCGATGTCCGGGAACATGGCGAAGGTCAGCACGTCTTCTTCGGACTTGGCCAGTGCACCGATGTCGGCACGCAACTTGGCCATTTCCGGCTTGAGCAGATCGGCCGGGCGCACGTCGATCACGTCTTCGCTGCCGATGGCCTGGCGACGCAGTTTCTCGTTCACGGTGCCTGGCGCCTTGCCGTAGCCACCTTGCAGGTACAGCTTCACTTCGTTGGTGATGGTCTTGTAACGCTCGCCGGCCAGCACGTTGAAGAACGCCTGCGTGCCAACGATCTGCGAGGTCGGGGTCACCAGCGGCGGGAAGCCGAGGTCTTCGCGAACGCGCGGGATCTCTGCCAGCACTTCGCCCATGCGGTTCAGCGCGCCCTGCTCTTTCAACTGGTTGGCCAGGTTGGAAATCATCCCGCCCGGTACCTGGTTGACTTGAACGCGGGTGTCGACGGCGGTGAATTCGCTTTCGAACTGGTGGTACTTCTTGCGTACGGCGTAGAAGTACAAGCCGATCTCCTGCAGCAATTCCAGGTTCAGGCCGGTGTCGAATTCGGTGCCTTTGAGGGCAGCCACCATCGATTCCGTACCTGGGTGACTGGTGCCCGAGGCGAAACTGGAGATCGCGGTGTCGATGTGGTCGGCGCCGTTTTCGATTGCCTTGAGCTGGCACATCGTGGCCAGGCCAGCGGTGTCGTGGGAGTGAATGAACACAGGCAGCGACTGCTCGGCTTTCAATGCCCGAACCAGTTCGCCCGTGGCGTACGGGGTCAGCAGGCCGGCCATGTCCTTGATCGCCACCGAGTCGCAACCCATGGCTTCCATTTGCTTGGCTTGCGCCACGAACGCGTCAATGGTGTGCACCGGGCTGGTGGTGTAGGCGATGGTGCCCTGGGCATGTTTGCCCGCCGCTTTCACCGCTTCAATCGCCACGCGCAAGTTACGCACATCGTTCATGGCGTCGAAGATACGGAACACGTCGATGCCGTTGACCGCAGCCTTGGCGACGAAGGCTTTGACCACGTCGTCGCTGTAGTGGCGGTAGCCCAGCAGGTTCTGGCCGCGCAGGAGCATTTGCAGGCGAGTGTTAGGCAATGCCGCACGCAGTTGGCGCAGACGCTCCCACGGATCTTCTTTCAGAAAACGTACGCAGGCGTCGAAGGTCGCGCCGCCCCAGCATTCCAGCGACCAGTAGCCGACTTTGTCGAGCTTGTCGCAGATCGGCAGCATGTCTTCAGTGCGCATGCGGGTGGCGAGCAGCGATTGGTGGGCGTCGCGCAGGATTGTGTCGGTAACGTGGATTTTCTTAGTCATTGGAGTATTCCTCACAGGCCTGCGTGGGCGGCGATGGCGGCGGCGATGGCCAGGGCCAGCTCTTCGGGTTTGCGCTTGATCGAGTAGTTGGTCAGTTCAGGGTGGCTTTCAACGAAGCTGGTATTGAACTGGCCGCTACGGAATTCCGGGTTACGCAGAATTTCCTGATAGTACGCGGCGGTGGTCTTGACCCCTTGCAGACGCATGTCGTCCAGGGCTCGCAAACCACGGTCCATCGCCTCTTCCCAGGTCAACGCCCACACCACCAGTTTCAGGCACATGGAGTCGTAGAACGGCGGAATGGTGTAGCCGGTGTAGATCGCCGTGTCGGTACGTACGCCGGGACCGCCGGGTGCGTAGTAACGGGTGATCTTGCCGAAACTCGGCAGGAAATTGTTTTTCGGGTCTTCGGCGTTGATCCGGAATTGCAGGGCGAAACCACGGTGGTGGATGTCTTCCTGTTTCACCGAAAGCGGCAGGCCGGACGCGATGCGGATCTGCTCGCGGACGATGTCGATGCCGGTGATTTCTTCGGTGATGGTGTGTTCCACCTGCACCCGGGTGTTCATCTCCATGAAGTACACCTCGCCCTCGGCGAGCAGGAACTCCACGGTACCGGCGTTCTCGTAACCTACGGCCTTGGCTGCGCGCACCGACAGGTCGCCGATGTAGGCGCGCTGTTCCGGGGTCAGTTGCGGGCTCGGAGCGATTTCGATCAGCTTCTGGTTACGGCGCTGGATCGAGCAGTCGCGCTCGAACAGATGCACCACATTGCCAAAACTGTCGCCAAGAATCTGTGCTTCGATGTGCTTCGGATTGACGATGCATTTTTCCAGGAACACTTCCGCCGAACCGAACGCCTTGGTGGCTTCGGAAATGACCCGTGGGAAAGCCTGCTCAAGCTCTTCGCGGCTGTTGCAGCGACGAATGCCGCGGCCGCCACCACCGGAGGTGGCCTTGAGCATGACCGGGTAACCGATACGGTCGCCTTCGGTCAGGGCTTCTTCGATGCCCGACACGTTGCCTTCGGTGCCCGGAGTCACCGGCACGCCAGCCTTGATCATGCTGCGGCGGGCTTCGGTCTTGTCGCCCATGCGGCGAATCACTTCGGCCGATGGACCGATGAATTTGATACCGCGTTCGGCGCAGATGTCTGCCAGCTCGGCGTTTTCCGACAGGAAGCCGTAGCCAGGGTGCAGCGCATCGCAACCGGTTTCCACCGCCAGGTTCACCAGCTTGCGCGGGTTCAGGTAACCGGCCAGTGGTTCGGCACCAATGCTGTGGGCCTCGTCCGCACGCTTCACATGCAAGGCATGACGGTCGGCGTCGGAATAGATCGCGACCGAGCGAATGCCCATCTCGGCGCAGGCACGCACGATTCGTACGGCAATCTCACCACGGTTGGCGATCAGGATCTTTTTTATCACTTGGAGGTTCCCTTGAGCCGGTGGTACCCACGACCTGCTAGACCAGGTCGACGCGTGACCAAATGTTTCAGTTTGGTCGCGGCTCCACACTAGCGCCCACAAGGGATTAACAAAAATGAATAATTATTGGGTCACGCATAAGTAAAGACTTATAGTTTATGCATCAGCCAGCGGCGAGAGTGCTAACGAAATGCGTAAGTCATTGATGCGTATGACATTGCGTCAATTGCAAATCTTCAATGAAGTGTGTGATCTGAGGTCCTACAGCCGCGCAGCCGACGAAATGTCGCTCACACAACCGGCCGTAAGCCTGCAGATTCGTCAGCTTGAAGAGCTGATTGGTCAGCCATTGTTCGATTACGTCGGTAAAAAACTCTACATGACCGAAGCGGCCGAAGCACTGCAACGTGCCAGTCGGGACATTTTCGGGCGCCTGGAAAACCTCGATATGCAGCTATCGGACATGCAGGGGTCCTTGCAGGGCCAGCTGAAACTGGCGGTGGAATCAAGCGCCAAGTACTTCGTCCCGCACCTGTTTGCCGCGTTCAAGCGCCAGCATCCGGAGGTCAACCTGCAGCTGACGGTAGTCAACCGTGGCCAAGTGATTCGACGCCTCTCGGACAACCGTGATGACCTGGTCATCATGTCCATGGTGCCGCAGGACATGGGCCTGGAGTTCTTGCCATTTCTCAACAATCCGATCGTCGCCGTGGCGCCACCGAATCATCCACTGTGCCACATGGGGCCATTGCGCTTGCAGGACCTGGAGCCTTACACCCTGCTGCTGCGCGAACCCGGCTCGGGTACGCGAATGGCCTGCGAAGAGTACTTCAAGGAGAAGCGCGTGCACTTCAACCAGACTCAGGAAGTGTCGTCAGCCGAAGCTCAACGCGAGTGTGTGCTGGCGGGTCTGGGCGTGGCGCTGTTGACGCGCCATGCCCTGAACCTTGAGTTGGCAACCGGCGGACTGATTGAGTTGCCAATAGAAGAATTGCCGCTGTTCCGCAGTTGGTGCCTGGTGCAGGCCAAGGCAAAACGCCTGTCACCGGTGGCTCACGCATTCCTTGCGTTTGTGCGCAGCGAGCGGGTGCAGATCAGCGCCCTGGTTGAGCGTTTCGACGGGAAACGATCGGTGCCGCCTGCCAGTAGTTGAGTTCCAGATCTTCAGGAAAATCGCCAATCTCGGCCAAAAGCTGACGGCGCTCACAGCGATCCTCAATGGCGCGGCGGAATTCCATGCGGCGCTGATCTTCCTGCTGACGACGGGTTTTGACAGCGCTGTTGCGTTCTTCGTAGGGCTGGGCCATTTCGAGTCTCCCAAGGCGAGTACGGGAGTTTCAAGATAGGCGCGAGGGATGACGGTTTGGCGGCGCAAGCATTACAGACTGATGAAAGTTTTGTTGGCGGCAAGCATACCTGTGGCGAGGGAGCTTGCTCCCGCTGGACTGCGCAGCAGGCCCATTTTTTGGGGCCGCTACGCGCCCCAGCGGGAGCAAGCTCCCTCGCCACAAAGTCCGTGCCAATCCTGGGATCAATCGTCCAGCGCTTTCACCGACTTGGGCGACAGCCGCAGACTGCGCAGGCTGCGCTTGACGCTCTTGAGGTGGTTGACCAGGCTTGGCCCACGCGCCATGGCCACGCCCATCGCCAATACGTCGATCACCACCAGGTGAGCGATACGCGAGGTCAGCGGCGTATAGATCTCTGTGTCTTCGTGCACATCGATCGCCAGGTTGACGGTCGACAGCTCGGCCAAGGGAGTCTGGCTCGGGCACAGGGTAATCAACGACGCCCCGCTCTCGCGAACCAGATTGGCAGTGATCAGCAGATCCTTGGAACGCCCGGACTGGGATATGCAGATCGCCACATCAGTCGGCTTCAACGTCACCGCCGACATCGCTTGCATGTGCGGATCAGAATACGCCGCCGCCGTCAGCAGCAAACGGAAGAACTTGTGCTGCGCATCCGCCGCGACCGCGCCCGATGCGCCGAACCCGTAGAACTCGACACGCTGGGCCTGGGACATCAGCGTCACCGCCCGCTGCAACTCCAGTGGGTCGAGCTTCTCTCGGACCTCCATCAAGGTATGCAGGGTGGTGTCGAAGATTTTCAGGCTGTAGTCGGCGACCGAATCGTCTTCATGGATCGCGAACTGTCCGAAACTCGCACCGGCGGCCAGGCTTTGGGCCAGCTTCAGTTTGAGGTCCTGGAACCCGGAACAGCCGATGGCACGGCAAAAGCGCACGATGGTCGGCTCACTGATTCCGACACTGTGGGCCAGGTCGGCCATGGAGCTGTGCATCACGGCCGCAGGGTCAAGCAGCACGTGATCGGCGACCTTGAGCTCCGACTTGCGTAACAGGTGGCGAGACTGGGCGATGTGTTGCAGCAGATTCAAAGGGCTGGACTCTTTGTTATTGGCAGGTGCCGGGGATGTAGCACGCTTGTAGTTATACTACATGAATCGGCTTTTTGCCTGCTCAATGCGTTACCGAATCCCTCGATTTCAGGTGCCCGCGCTTCATGTAGCACTCGTGGCGCGGGTCCGCGGAACAGGTTTTTGAGGTCACAAGCTTATAGATTTACTTGTATAAAAAATAAAAAACACCGCTCCAAGGTCACTTAACAACAATACATGCCACTTTACAAATCCAAATAATAAAGTCCAACCAAAACAAACTTTAGCTGGGTATATTAGTTCCCGCAGGAAGCAAAACCCAATTAAAGGAGCTACATATCATGACTATTAAAACCAAAGACTGGACCGCACAAATCGATCGTATGCCAGGCGCCCCATCGTTCCGCACCTACGGCACGGTAACCGTTGCGCACACCGGCATCACACCGAAGCTGGAAATGACCGCGCTGCAGGACAAGTCCTTCGACCTGCGCCTGGAACTCAAACTGGAAACTTCGAATGAAGTTTCGCTGCAAGTCGAAACCGACAAGTTCGTTGAATACAAAGTTCCGGGCGATTCCAATGTTACCGGCGTCAGCATCTTCTACGAAGGCAAGTTACTGCACCATATTGATAAAGTACTGATTACCAACTAATAACTCATAACGCTTCCGGCAATTCGGGCGTCCCGCAGACTCAGCTACTGAGGAGTGGGACGCCTCCTTCTCAGCCAGCAGTCTGCGCCTGCAGCAAGCCGGCCAGGGTTTCGGCCTCCACCGGACGGCTGACCAGATAACCCTGCACTTCATCGCAGCGCTCAGCTTTCAGGAAATCAAGCTGTTCGCGTCGCTCGACCCCTTCCGCCACCACCTTCAACGACAAGCCGTGCGCCATGGCGATGATTGCCCGAGTGATCGCCGCGTCTGCGCTGCCCTCCCCCAAGCCACGGATAAACGCCTGATCAATCTTCACGTAGTCCACGGGAATCCGCTTGAGATAGCTCAACGAGGAGTAGCCGGTGCCAAAGTCATCAATCGCCAGTTTCACGCCCAAATCACGTAGCTGCTGGAACGTCGCAATGATGTGCTCGACGCTATCGAGCAACTGGCTTTCGGTGAGCTCCAGTTCAAGGTAGCGTGGCTCCAGGCCGGTTTCTTCCAGCACTTGACGCACCAGACTGACCAGCTTGCCCTGCCGTAATTGATGCACCGACAGATTCACCGACACCCGAATCGCTTCAAGCCCCTGCCGCTGCCACTCACAGGCTTGCCAACAGGCCTGGCGCAGCACGAACTCGCCAATCGGCCCGATCAACCCGGTTTCCTCGGCCAACCCGATGAAATCCCCCGGTGGCACACGGCCCATGATCGGGTGATCCCAACGCACCAAGGCTTCGGCGGCATTCAACTTGCCGGTGTCCAGGCACAGTTTCGGTTGGTAAAACACTTTCAACTGCTTCTCTTCGACGGCCTTTCGCAGTTGGTTTTCCAGTTGCAAGCGCTCCAGGGTGCTGGCCTGCAAACTATCGGTATAGAACTGGAAGTTGTTGCCCCCCAAATGCTTGGCGTGTTGCATGGCCATGTTCGACTGGCTGACCAATGCCGAAACTTCCCGGGCGCTGTCCGGCAACAGGCTGATACCCATCGACGCACTGACCACCAACTCATGCCCTTCGATAGTCACCGGCAACCGCAACTTGCTCGCCAGACGCGTCGCTACCCGCGCGAGGCTCGACAGGTTGCCGTAGGAGTTGAACAGCACCGCAAACTCGTCACCGGACAAGCGGGCGATGGTGTCGGCTTCCGGCAATGCATTCACCAGCCGTCGGGCCATCTTCTGCAATAACTGGTCGGCGATTTCATGCCCCAGGCTGTCGTTCAGCTGTTTGAAGCGATCCAGATTGATGTGCAGCAACGCCATGCTGCGATAACCGCCCTGGCGCACTCGCTGATGCGCTTCGCTGAGTCGTTCGCGGAACATCGAGCGATTGGCCAGGCCGGTCAGTTCGTCGTAATGAGTCAGGTAGCGCATGCGCTCTTCGGATTCCCGGCGAGCCGAGAGATCCGCGAAGAAGCCCACGATATGGCTGACATTTCCCCGGGTATCGCGCACAGCATTCAGTTGCAGCCATTGCGGATACATCTCGCCGTTCTTGCGGGTTTCCACCAATTCGCCTTGCCAGGTGCCGTGCTGTTCCAGCGCCTGATGAATCGCCGCGTAATGCCGACGTGCATCGCGGCTGCACGGCAACTCAACGACATTGCGGCCGATCATGTCTTCGATGTCATAGCCGGTCACCCGACTGAAGGCCTGATTGATCGCGATCAGGGCGTAATTCGGATCGAAAATCACGATCCCTTCGCTGGCGGCTTCGAATACCGTCGCCGCCAATTGCCGCTGCGCTTCCAGACCTTTGCTGACGCTGATGTCGCGACGGGTGCCGACCATGCGGAGCACCCTGCCGTTTTCGGCGCGTTCGACCGCCCGCCCGCGGTCCTCGATCCAGACCCAGTGACCATCGCCATGCCGCACGCGGTACTCGATCTGATAGTCCTCGGTGCGGCCTTTCAGATGCTCGACCAGCGCCCTTTTCAGTGCGGGAAGATCCTCTGGGTGCAGCCGCGGCTTGAGGTGACGCAGGATTCCCGTCACCTGTTCCGGCTCCAGGCCGAACAATTCCTGAATCTGTGTGTGGTGAACTTCGTCGGTTTGCAGATTCCAGTCCCACAGCCCCAGCTCACTGGCCTTCAACGCCAGCGCCAGGCGCGCTTCACTCTTGCTCAGCGCCTGATTGGCGGCGTCCAGCTCCAGGCTGCGCTGGGCAACGCGGTTTTCCAGATCGATCTGGATTTCTCGCAATTCGTCCTCGGCCCGCCGACGTTGTTCGATTTCCTTGGCCAGCTTCTGATTGAGCTGATCACTGCAACTTTGCGCCTGCTGCAAGTGCTCGATGAGCGCCTGATTCTGAAAGCGTCGCATCAGACCGCGATCGATTAATCGATTGACCTGCCAGGCAACCACGCTCAGTGCGCCGAGCAAAATCAGCCCGAACCAGCCCCACCCTTGCTGCTGCTCGTCGCCACCCCAAAACATATAGGCAATGGCCGGCAACAGGCAGGGCAAGGTAAATGACAGAAAGGCAGGCAAACTGACGGCGTAAGCCACGCTCGCTGAAAGTGCCGCGGCACCGATAAGACCGAAGACCCAGGCTTGTTGAATGAAGTTATCGGCGGGAACCAGGGCAATGCCGGCACCGGCCAGGGTCAAGCCGGTGAGGCCGGAGCCCAGCAAAAACATACGTCGCCAGATGGGGTGGGCCTGACGATTGGGAATGGCCGAATCGAAGGCTGCGACCTGAATCACCCGCAATGCCACCAGCGACAGCAGCCAAACCAGCCAGACCGTGACCAGGAAATAACGCTGCGGACTCCAGAGCAAACCAGCGCAGACCAGACCATTGATCAACATGAACAGCGTCGGCAGCAAAGAGCCCTGATACAGCAGACGCGTGCGTTCGACCGCCATTTCCATGGCGTACTGTTTACGGATAACCCGGGGCTGCGCAGTGGGGCCCGACAGGTCGAGGCTGAGGGTCATAGGCAATATTCTTGTTCTTATAATGATGAGCATGAGCCCGAAACGTCGACGGAGCATACACAAGCAAGTGCCCCGACCAAACAGCTCCCGGTCAAAAAACAGACAAAAATATTGGCCAGCCGACCCCGTGCAAACGCCGCCAGCCGAGTGCCGCCAACGCTTGTGGACAATGACTGACCGGTCGTCCCGCGCGCCTCTTTCATCGGCTAATGCAAAGCGGGGTTTGCCCGGTGTGACGCCGCCCCCTAGAATGCCCCGATGCGCGATGATCTCTCCCTTCTGCTGAACTCCCTCAACGATGCCCAACGGCAGGCTGTAGCAGCCCCCGTGGGTCGTCAGTTGGTCCTGGCCGGTGCTGGCTCCGGTAAAACCCGAGTGCTGGTGCACCGTATCGCCTGGTTGATCCAGGTCGAAAACGCGTCGCCCCACTCCATTCTGTCGGTGACCTTCACCAACAAGGCCGCTGCGGAGATGCGTCACCGCATCGAGCAACTGATGGGTATCAACCCGGCCGGCATGTGGGTCGGCACCTTCCACGGCCTGGCGCACCGCTTGCTGCGGGCCCATTGGCAGGAAGCGGGCCTGAGCCAGACCTTTCAGATTCTCGACAGCGATGACCAGCAACGCTTGGTCAAGCGGGTGATCCGCGAGCTCGGCCTGGACGAACAACGCTGGCCGGCCCGTCAGGCCCAATGGTTCATCAACGGGCAAAAAGACGAAGGTCTGCGCCCGCAACACATTCAGGCCAGCGGTGACCTGTTCCTGGCGACCATGCGCAGCATCTATGAGGCCTATGAGGCGGCGTGCCTGCGTGCCGGTGTCATCGACTTCTCCGAACTGCTGCTACGCGCCCTCGACCTGTGGCGCGACCACCCGGGCCTGCTGGCGCATTATCAGAAGCGCTTCCGGCACATCCTGGTGGATGAATTCCAGGACACCAACGCCGTGCAGTACGCCTGGCTGCGTCTGCTGGCCAAGGGTGGCGACAGCCTGATGGTGGTGGGCGATGACGACCAGTCGATCTACGGCTGGCGTGGCGCGAAAATCGAGAACATCTACCAGTATTCCGAAGACTTCCCGGACGCCGAAACCATCCGCCTGGAGCAAAACTACCGCTCCACCGCCGGCATCCTGAAGGCCGCGAACGCCTTGATCGCCAATAATACCGGCCGCTTGGGCAAGGAATTGTGGACCGACGGCGGCGACGGCGAAGCCATCAACCTGTACGCCGCGTTCAATGAACACGATGAAGCGCGCTATGTTGTCGAAACCATCGAAAGTGCGCTGAAAACCGGCCTGGCCCGCAGCGATATCGCAATTCTGTACCGCTCCAACGCCCAATCCCGCGTTTTGGAAGAAGCTTTGCTGCGCGAGCGCATTCCGTACCGAATCTACGGTGGCCAGCGCTTCTTTGAACGCGCGGAAATCAAAAACGCCATGGCCTACATGCGTTTACTTGAAGGCCGAGGCAACGATGCCGCGCTGGAGCGGGTGATCAACGTACCCGCCCGCGGCATCGGCGAAAAAACCGTTGAGGCCATCCGCGAGCACGCGCGTCACAGCGATGTGTCGATGTGGGAAGCGATGCGCCAATTGGTGGCCAACAAAGGCCTGACCGGTCGCGCCGCCAGCGCATTAGGGGTATTCGTCGAGCTGATCGAGAACCTAGCCGCCAAGTGTATGGAGATGCCGCTGCACCTGATGACCCAGACCGTCATTGAGCAGTCGGGGTTGATTGCCTACCATGAGGCGGAAAAAGGTGAGAAAGGCCAGGCCAGGGTAGAAAACCTTGAGGAACTGGTCAGCGCCGCGCGCAACTTCGAAAACAGCGAAGAAGACGAGGACCTGACGCCACTGGCGGCATTCCTCGGCCACGCATCGCTGGAGGCCGGTGATACCCAGGCCGACGAGCACGAAGACAGCATTCAACTGATGACCCTGCACAGTGCCAAGGGCCTGGAATTCCCTTACGTATTCCTGGTGGGCATGGAAGAAGGCCTGTTCCCGCACAAGATGAGCCTGGAAGAACCTGGCCGTCTTGAGGAAGAACGGCGCCTGGCCTACGTCGGCATCACCCGCGCCATGCAAAACCTGGTGATGACCTACGCTGAAACCCGACGTCTGTACGGCAGCGAGACCTACAACAAGGTGTCGCGCTTCGTACGCGAAGTGCCGAAAGGCCTGATTCAGGAAGTACGGCTTTCCAACAGCGTCAGTCGACCGTTTGGCGGCAACCAGTCGATGAGCGGCGGCAGCCTGTTCAGCGGCAGCGAGATTCCCCAAACCGAATTCAGTCTCGGCCAGGCCGTACGGCATTCGGTGTTCGGTGATGGCGTGATCCTGAACTTCGAAGGCGCTGGCGCACAGGCGCGGGTCCAGGTGAACTTCAGCGAAGGCAGCAAGTGGCTGATGCTGGGGTATGCCAAGCTGGAAGCGATTTAAAGCGCTTTCTCCAGGAGCCAGCCTGCTGGCGATAGCGGTACATCGGTCGATGTTACTTTTGACCTGTGAGTCCGTGATCGCGAGCAGGCTCGCACACATGTTCTGCGTCTTTCCTACAGAACTTATCCACTCCTCCTACAGACCAAAGTTAACAGGCCTTATTGCCCTGATTGAAGCTGAACCCGACCTGTCAGGCAAAAGCCCGAAACACTCTGCCGCTAGCCAGTAACACTTCAGCTGTGCAACATGGCGCGCGTGCCTTCCACAAATGGGAATTCCCTCTATGAAACGTTTTCTTAGCATCGCCATGGCGTTGTGCATCGGCCTGACGATGAGTCTCGACGTCAATGCCGCCAAGCGCTTCGGTGGTGGCAAAAGCGCAGGCGCTGCGCCGACACACCAAACCAGCCAGATGGCTCCTTCTTCTCCAGGCATGGGCGGCGCTGCGGCGACCGCTGGTGCTGCCGGTGCCGCTGGCGCCGCTGCCAAGGCCAGCGGTGCTTCGCGCTGGCTCGGCCCATTGGCGGGCATCGCCGCCGGTGGCCTGCTGGCGTCCATGTTCATGGGTGACGGCTTCCAGGGCATGCAGATCTTCGACATCCTGATCATGGCGGTCATCGCGTTCCTGGTCTTCCGCTTCATCGCCGCCCGTCGTCGCAAGCAGCAGGAGCAATTCGCGCCGGCTGGCCACGCGCCGATGCAGCGTGAAGCTTTCGAACAGAAGCCTGCTGGCGGTTCGATCTTCGGTGGTTCGGCAGCACCTGTCGCCGCTCGTCCGGTGATCAATGCGCCAGCCTGGTTCAACGAACGCAACTTCATTGAAGCCGCACGCAACCACTTCCAGTCCCTGCAACAGCACTGGGACGCAAATGAAATGGACAAGATCGCCGAGTTCGTCACCCCGCAAATGCTGGAGTTCCTCAAGCGCGAACGTGCCGACCTGGGCGACGCCTTCCAGTCGACCTACATTGATAACCTCAATGTACAACTGGACGGTGTGGATGATCGCGCCGACAAGACCATCGCCACCCTGACCTTCAGCGGCGTGTCGAAAACCTCGCGTTTCGACCAGGGCGAAGTGTTCAGCGAAAGCTGGAACATGGAACGTCCACAGGGCGAAAACCAGCCTTGGCTGGTGGCAGGTATCCGCCAGAACGGCTGATCACCCTCCGCGCTTCACTTGCGGCAACAAAAACCCCGGCCTCGGCCGGGGTTTTCTATTTCGCGGTTGCATCTATAGCGAGCTACTGTATAAACCGCCCCATATAAACCGCGCCATACAAGCAAGAGGATCCCGGACGTGGAAGAAATCATCGAACAACTGCGTGAAGCCAACGAACCGGTACCGGTCCCCTTGGAATTGCCTGACGAAGACCTGCTGGTGGAAATCGAAGAACAACTGTTCATCGACATCCCGTTTGTCTTCAGAGAATTTTTGCTGACCGTCAGTGACGTGGTCTACGGCAGCCTGGAGCCGGTGACCGTCACCGACCCGCAATCGCACACCTACCTGCCAGACGTTGCCGCCAACGCCTGGGATGCCGGCGTCGATCGCAGCCTGATCCCGATCTGCCAGGACGGTGACGATTACTACTGCGTCGAAGAAGACGGCACCGTGGTGCTGTGGTCCGCCGAAGAAGAACTGGTGACGGAAGAAACCTGGGAATCGGTATGGCACTGGGCGCGGGACGTCTGGCTGGAAAGCTGAGTCAGCTGACGCCCCTGCGGGTCAATGCCCTGGCGAATCCTTGTGATTGTCCAGGGTATCCAGCAACGCCACCTGCATCCGCGTGTGGACGCGGATGAACCAGCGCCACAGCAGCGCCGCCACGGCCGCCGCGACCACGGCGATCAGCATCAGCAACTTGTTGGTCGGCAGAATACTGGCCGACAAGGCTGCCAACAGCAGGAAAATCACCAGCAGCGAGAGAATCGGGATCACTTCGGCGATCACCCGACGCACTCGCTGCGTGTGACGCCCTGCCATCTCCGGCTTCACACCCATCTCCGCCAGCAGCATCGACAGCGCCTTGAGCTTGCGATACGCGGCTATCAGGAATGGCAGCGACACCAACAGCGCCCCGCCCCAAATCAAAGCCTTCTGCCAGCTCGGATCGCTGATCCAATCCTGCAGATAAGCGGAAATGCGTTCGGCGAAGTAAGCACCCGCAAAGAAGATCGCGATCACCAACGCCAGATTGACCCCCACTTGCAGCAAGATCCTCCGGATCATCGACGCCAGCAACGCGCCCTGGCCCTGCGGCTGGATGCTGCGCAGCCATTCACCATACATGCCAAGCACGCGCCCCAGCCGCTGCGGTATCACCGCGGCCAACTTGATCGACAGCGGGTCGGCGGCCCGAATCAGATAAGGCGTTAGCAGCGTGGTGATCACCGACACCGCCACGGCAACCGGATAAAGAAAGTTGCTGGTGACCTGCAGGGTCATGCCCAGCGCAGCGATGATGAAAGAGAATTCGCCAATCTGTGAAAGACCCATCCCGACGCGCAGCGAGGTCCGTCCGTCATTGCCGGCGATAAACGCACCGAGTCCGCAGGACAACATCTTGCCGAGCACCACCGCCACGGTGATGACCGCAATCGGCCAGGCGTATTGCAGCAGGATCATCGGGTCGAGCATCAGCCCGATGGCGACGAAGAAAATCGCGCTGAACAAATCACGAACCGGCTCGATCAAGCGCTCGATTTTCAGCAACTGCCGGGATTCAGCCATGATTGCGCCAATCAGGAATGCGCCGAGCACCATGCTGTATTCGAGCTTGACCACCAGCAGGCAGAAGCCGAAACACAGACCCAGCACCGCGATCAACAGCATTTCGTTGCTTTCGAACTTCGCCACATAAGACAGCAATCGCGGCACCAGCAAGATACCGATCACCAGTGCGACGATCATGAACAGCGAAAGCTTGCCGACCGTGGAAAACACTTCGCCTGAACTGACCGTGCCGCTGACGGCGATGCTCGACAGCAACGCGATGATGCCGATTCCGAGAATGTCTTCAACGATCAACACACCAAAGATCAGCTGCGCAAAACGCTGGTTTTTCATCTTCAGATCGTTGAGCGCCTTGACGATGATGGTGGTCGAGGAAATCGCCAGGATCGCCCCCAGAAAGAGCGAATCCATGGTGTTCCATTCAAACCAGCGGCCAATTTCGTAGCCGATCCAGATCATCAGCACGATTTCCAGGAACGCCGCGATAAACGCCGTGGCGCCGACCTTGAACAGTTTGCGCAGGCTGAATTCCAGCCCCAGACAGAACATCAGAAAAATCACCCCGAGCTCCGCCAGGGTTTTGATGGTTTCTTCGTCATGAATCAGGCCGAATGGCGGGGTGTGCGGGCCAATAATAAAACCGGCAACGATGTAGCCCAGCACCACGGGCTGTTTGAAACGATGGAAAAGAACAGTCACCACACCTGCGACCAACATGATCACTGCCAGGTCCTGAATAAAACTGATGGCATGCATGGTGTGAGGCTCCTTGGTGACATTGCTCATACACCGGGCGTGGGAAACGTCCGAGTGAGCAGAATGAAAATCCGCTATCCGCGTAGGAATTTTGCCCATGAGAATGGGCTTTTGAAGGGTAACACCGGGACTTCTGGCAGAAAGGCGGTGCAATATATGGAAACAGATCGATCCGGCGTGACGGCGAACAAGCACCCGGCGTCCCGATAACTGTTGGTTTGAAAAAACCGTCGAGGCACCCGTAGAGGTGCGTCCCCTCAAACCTTTGCCTTGAACCGTGAGAACGCTATGGAACCCGGAAACGCCCAACTGTCGATGACAGTATTGATGACCCCCGACATGGCCAACTTCTCTGGCAATGTTCACGGCGGCACCTTGCTCAAGTACCTCGACGAAGTGGCCTACGCCTGCGCCAGCCGATATGCCGGCCGCTACGTGGTGACCCTGTCGGTGGACCAGGTGATTTTCCGTGAGCCGATCCATGTCGGCGAACTGGTGACCTTCCTCGCTTCGGTCAACTACACCGGCAACACGTCCATGGAAGTGGGCATCAAGGTGGTGACCGAAAACATCCGCGAGCGCTCGGTGCGCCACACCAACAGCTGCTTTTTCACCATGGTCGCGGTGGATGACCAGCGCAAACCTGCCCCGGTGCCGCCACTGCAACCGCAAAACAGCGAAGACAAGCGCCGCTATATCCAGGCACAGCAACGCCGCCAGATTCGTCAGGAACTGGAAAAGCGCTATCAGGAAATCAAAGGCGACGCTTAAAGCAAAAGATCGCAGCCTGCGGCAGCATTCCTCTGGTAAGAGATGCCGCAGGCTGCGATCTTTTTATCGTGACTCGCTTACAAGCTGATCGACGTGGCCTCAAACCTCACGCGCGGATGGGCAATCCGGTCCTGTGCCCGCACCAGTTCCAGCTCATAGCTGGTGCAGGCCTGGGTCTCCAGCAACACCTCGTGCACCGCCGATGCGGCGAACTCGAAGGCGGCCACCAGGCTATCGCCCAATAGCACACGCGCCAGGAACAACCCGGACGTCAGGTCACCAACGCCCACGGGTTGACGTGGAAACGCCAGCATCGGCCGTTGCAGGTGCCAACTGCCCTCGGCTGTCACTAGCAGCATTTCGAAGACGTCGGGGGTTTTGCCCGGGTAGTCCAGATGCTTGACCAGCACGGCCTTCGGCCCGCGCGCCAGCAACGACCGCGCCATCGCCAGGCAATCAAACAGCGATTGCGGCTTGCGTCCTGAAAAACTGTCGAGTTCCAGTTGGTTCGGGCACATGAAGTCAGCCACGGCGGCGGCTTCTTCCAGCAGAAAATCGCTGACTTCCGCGGGCACGCTGCAGCCCTTCTCCGGATGGCCCATCACTGGATCACACAGATACAGCGCTTTGGGGTTCATCGACTTGATCCGCGCCACACCGGTGAGAATCGCCCGGCCCTGGGCCGCGCTGCCGAGATAACCCGAGAGCACGGCGTCGCAATTGCCCAGTTCGCCAATGGCCGCGATGCCTTCGACCAGATCCGGGATCTGGTGCGGCGCCAGCACGTCGCCGGTCCACTGACCATATTGCGTGTGGTTGGAGAACTGCACGGTATTAAGCGGCCAGACGTTCACCCCGACCCGCTGCATCGGGAAAACCGCGGCACTGTTGCCGGCGTGACCGAACACCACGTGGGACTGGATAGCGAGCAGATGGGGCGTACGTTTCATGCGGTGAGTTTCCGTAAAACGATTGAAATTCGAGCGACGCAGTATGCGACTAAACGCAGCCTGTACGACAGACCGGCGACACAGTTAAGCTGACACTATCTTGTTGGAGCACCCTGTTAATGCTGACCCTTGGAAATATTTTCGTGTTGATGCTGCTCGCCACCGCTGGCGCCTGGCTTTGGCACAACCACGGCTTGCGCGAGCGCGCACTGGAGCGGGTCAAGCAGCATTGCAGCAACCTCGGGATCGAGCTGCTGGATGGCAACGTGGCGTTGAAAAAAATTGGCTTCATCAAGGATGCCAGTGGTCGGCGACGCCTGGCCCGTGTGTATAACTTCGAATTCACCGTCACCGGCGAAACCCGGCATAACGGCACCATCACCCAGTTCGGCGCCCACAGTGCGCAGATCGAACTGGCGCCTTACCCGATGCCGTTTGACGACACGCCTCCGGTCGTCGATGTGGTCAAGCCCAGCGCGCAGGTGATCGAGCTGAACCATTGGCGGCAAGAGCACAACAAGTGGCGGCCGTGATCTTCAATTCAACCGACAATTGGCCAGGCCTCTCTGCAGCTCTTCGAGGTCTTGCGGCGCGCTGAAAATCAATTCAATCCTCGAATCCTGACGCCATTCACTGGCTTGCCACGCCACGGCTGAATTATCCAGCGCGTTCGCCGATACCCAGCCTTGCTCACCGTGAACAACCAGCTTCGCACGCCGCCAGGAAAGGCTTTCGAGCCAGCGGCCGAGGAGCGCCGTATCGAAGACCTGGCTCGGATGCCAGCGCCAGCCGATACTCCAGCCACCCTCCTGTTCCTGGCTTAAACAAATCGGCAGCGTCGGGTCGCTCCAGATTGCAGGAAGCTGCGCCAGACGCTTGGGCATCACAAAGTTATCCACACCCGCCACCGCTCGCGACGCAAGACCGGGCAGCTCACTCAAGGGTAGCGCGGCTTGTTGCGTCCAATACAAAGGACGCACCGGCAACATGGCACCTATGCGCTGGCGGTCCGCATCCTCAAGCCCTTCAGACTTGTTCATCAGCAACAGCCCCGCACTGTTCAGCGCCTCTTGTTGCGCCTCAGGCAGCGGCTTTCCTGCTGCGAGCGCTTGCGCATCGAGTACCAGCACGCTGGGTTGCAAACTCAGCACGCCTTGCCATGGCGCCTCGCTCAGCTGCTTGAGCAACTGCACCGGATGCCCCAAGCCCGAAGGCTCGATGAACAACCGGTCCGGCCGCGCCTTGCGCAGCAAACGGCCGAGCCCGACCTGAAACGGCGCGCCATTGACGCAACACAAACAGCCACCGGCCACTTCTCCCAGTGCGATACCATCGGCCTCCTGAGTCAGCAGCGCGGCGTCGATGCCAATCTGCCCGAACTCGTTGATCAACACAGCCCAGCGTTCACCGGTGGGACGTTGCGCCAGCAGGTGCTTGATCAGGCTGGTCTTGCCTGCGCCCAAGGGCCCGGCGATGACGTGGGTGGGAATGTTCTGCAACATGATCGAAGGTTTCTGAGGAGGTAAGTATGCGGTGGATGGGAGTGTCGTTACTGCTGACGCTTGCGTGTGGTGAGGCGTTGGCACAAGCCTGCGTTGTCCACAGCCAGGCGGAACGCCTTGACGTCCAAGTCTGCCAGCAGAACCGCAACATCCCGGAAAAACTGTTCGCCGACGGCTTCTGCCAGCCAAACCTGGCCGGGCAGAAGGTCGAGGTACGGTACGTCGACCATTGCCCCACTGGCGCGTTCGGCGTGTGCAGCAACGCGCAAGTTGCCAATATGCCTTACCGGCAGGATATTCACTATTACGGCGTGGCCACGGACGCGGCGTATTTGCAGCCGTATTGCGAAGGGCAAAGCCAGGGCACTTGGCTCAAGCCTTGAGCGGTTAGCTCAGCCAGTCGAGCGTGAGGATCAAACGGCGCTCGCCGGGATCCAGATGCGGCGAGCGGTGAATCAGACCGAAGCCTTCATTGCCATGCCATTTTTCACCTTTGAGCAAGGCGACTTCGCCGCTGTCGATCTTCTCGATCAAGGTGTCATCCTGAGGTTCGGCGGCGGCTTGGCCCAGTTGACGACGGTCCATGGCGCCTTCCCTCAGCCATTCGCTGCCGAGCCCGGCGTAAGTGGTGATCAACCGTACGGGGACGTGATCGACGTGAAAGCGCGGGCACATGGCCTTGTCGAGAACCCTCAGGCGCACGCCGATTCGCCGGGCACCGAGCAGGCAGGCAAACGCGCTGACCAGCCAGGAAACGTCGGCGATGAACCCTTCGTAACCTTCAAGATCACTGAAGCCTGAGGCCAATCCATGGAGATTGGGTTCAGCTTCGTCGTCGGGCATTTCCAGGGATAGCGACTCCGCCAGTGGCTCGTTCAGCGACAGCAGCAGAGTCGCGAAGTCAGCGATATGCAGCGGGAGTTGGCGATTCCAGACCGCAAGGTTTACACCGTCATCGAGAATGTCGCTCAGGGATGTTGGTGTTGTTCCCTGTTGCTGGCGGATCGACTTTCCGGACCGTCCCGCCGGGGTCAATGTCAGCATCAGGCAGCCTCTTCCTGCCAAGGGCCAAACGGGTCTGGAAGCAATCGCCAGCCTTCAACGCCCAGTGCCATTTCATCGTCTGTCAGCAGGCACTCATCGAGCGCTGCGGTGAGCAGTTTGAAGTCGATGTTCTGGCCGATGAACACCAGTTCCTGCCGGCAATCCCCCGTGTCGCGAGTCCAGTTTTCCATAATGCCGGCCGTGCTTTCCTCGTCCTGCGGCCACTGGTTCTTCGGCACAAAACGCCACCAGCGCCCAGCGAAACCATGACGCATCAAACCGCCGGCCTGAGACCAGCTACCGGCATCCATGTGCTTACTGGCCAGCCAGAAGAACCCCTTGGATCGCAGCAGCTTGCCATTGACCCACGGACGGTCGATGAAGCTGAAAAAGCGTTGCGGATGGAAGGGACGACGCGCCCGATAAGCGCTGGAGGCAATGCCGTACTCGTCAGTTTCCGGTACATGTTCGCCGCGTAACTCGCGCAACCAGCCTGGCGCCTGGGCGGCTTTATCGAAGTTGAATCGACCTGTACTGAGGATCTTTTCGAGCGGTACTTCACCCATGACCATTGGAATGATCTCCGCCTCGGCGTTGAGTCGCTCCAGGATCGCAATCAACTCCTGGCGATCGCGGCTGCTGATGAGGTCGATCTTGCTGATCAGGATCACGTCAGCGAACTCCACCTGCTCAATCAGCAGGTCGGTAATCGCACGTTCATCTTCTTCGCCCAAAGTCTCACCACGGGATGCGAGGCTTTCAGCGGCCTGGTAGTCGAGCAAAAAATTCATGCCGTCGACCACCGTGACCATGGTATCGAGCCGCGCGATATCCATAAGGCTTTGCCCGCTTTCGTCGCGGAACGTGAAGGTTTCCGCTACCGGCAGCGGTTCGGAGATGCCTGTGGACTCGATCAATAAATAATCAAAACGACCCTCGCTTGCAAGCTTGCTCACCTCTTCCAGCAAGTCTTCACGCAGGGTGCAGCAGATGCAGCCATTGCTCATTTCAACGAGTTTTTCTTCTGCGCGATTGAGGCTGACGTCGCGCTGGACCTCGCTACCGTCAATGTTGATTTCACTCATGTCATTGACGATCACCGCGACTCGAAGATTTTCTCTATTACGTAGTATGTAATTAAGAAGTGTACTTTTTCCGGCCCCTAAAAAGCCCGACAGCACGGTCACGGGTAAACGATTTGGCATCAGATGCTCCTCACGGGATGCCCGGTCAAAATGTCGGGCTTGATTTTATGTTATAGTATAACAACACAATCAAGCCACTCTCCTCTTGTCCCGAACGACCAAGGGCTGGATGCTGGAGCTCATTCCGTTCACGAGAAATCCCATGCGTAACGCCCTGAAACTCGCACTGATGAGCCTTTCATTGCTGGGTGCTGCGGCTGTCCAGCCGCAAACTCCAGCCTTGGCCAATTGCACCCGAAGCGCCAACTTGCTGGCTTGCGTGGATGGCGAAGGCAATGCGTACAGTGTCAATACGGTCGGCAGCACAATCTACTTGCGGGGGTTCGAAGCCGCCGGGAAGCGTCACTGGGCACAGACCAATAGCCGCTATGGCCAGCTGACGTTCTTCACGGGAATTGCATCCGACGGTGAAGCGTGGGTCGGGTACAACCGGCGTGTCGGCTGGACCACGATCAATCGGTTTTCCAGTTCTGGTGGCAGCAGCGCCAAATTCACCTGCAGCCGAATAACCGGTTGCTAACGCTGGGATTACAGGCGGGATCAGCTCGAGGGATTGCCATCCAGGCAAAGTGAAAACCTGTTCATGAAAAAGCTATCGTGGAACGCATTGTTATACTATAACATGCAAATTCAATTTCCATGATGGACCTGCTCATGAATGCGCTGACTCTGCCGGATATCGCCGCGCAGGCCTCACGCCAAGCCCTGCCACTTGAGTGGGTGGGCATGTGCGGCATTGCTCTTCCTGTTTTACTCGACGGCCAACGATTGAGCGCAACTGCCGATGCAGGGGTGAGTCTCGACAATGGAGAGGCGCGAGGCATTCATATGTCGCGGCTCTATCTGGCGTTGGAAATGCTCGAACAGGCAACACTTACGCCGGCACTGCTTCGACGGTTATTGCAGCGATTTCTGGACAGCCATGAAGGTCTGGCAAGCAGCGCTTATCTAAAAATCCATACGAATCTACTGCTTAAAAGGCCCGCCCTGATCAGCCCTTTGAGCGGATGGAAGACCTATCCCATCTCCATTAATGCGCGCTTGAAAAACTCGATGTTCCACGTGGAACTAAAAATCGAGATTGCTTATTCCTCGACATGCCCTTGTTCAGCGGCGTTGTCTCGACAGTTAATCCAACAGCAATTTGTCGATGATTTCGCCAACAAGCCCTTGGAACACGCCGACGTCTTGGCTTGGCTGGGATCGACAAAAGGCATCGTTGCGACGCCTCACAGTCAACGCAGCTCGGCACAATTAAGCCTGCAACTCGACGACTATCTGGACGAGCTGCCATTGATTGCACTGATCAATGACGCTGAAGCAGCTCTGGGCACTGCAGTGCAGACGGCCGTGAAGCGTGCAGACGAACAAGCTTTCGCCCTCGCCAATGGCCAGAACCTGATGTTCTGCGAAGACGCAGCCCGACGGTTGAACATCGCCCTGAAACGCTCTCCCGGCATCAACGGCTTTCACATTCGCGTTATCCACGCTGAAAGTTTGCATGCCCACGATGCTGTCGCTGAAAGTCGCTGGAACCGGGAGAACGCATGATCCACTGTCAGGCATTACGTTGGGGTGCCCCGGGGCAACCGCTGACACCGCCCCTCGACATCGAACTGCAAGAAGGCAGTTTCACCGCCGTGATCGGTGCCAATGGTTCCGGTAAAAGTAGCCTGTTGAAAGTGATAGCCGGCCTGCAAAAACCTCTCTCCGGTAAAGTCGCACTTGCGGCACCGGGTAAAGGTGGGCTGTCGTTCTTGCCTCAGCAACAACATCTCGATCGCCAGTTTCCCATCAGCCTCCAGGAGTTGGTCGCCGCGGGTTTCTGGAGCAGCAAACAATCCTCGGAACAACGCCGCCAGCGACTTCGCACCGTACTGGAAGATTGGTGCCTGAGCGGTTTGGAGCAACGCCCATTGATGGCGTTGTCCGGCGGTGAATTACAACGTGCCCTGCTTGCACGATTAAGCCTCGCCGACGCCCCTTTGCTGTTGCTTGACGAACCTCACGCGGCGCTCGACGAGCTCGGCCAAGCGCTGCTGTGGAAGCACCTGCACGCGTGGCATGCCGACGGTCGAACGCTGGTGGTGGTGTGTCATGACTTGGCGGCCGTGCGCCAACACATTGCGCAAACCCTGCTGATCAAAAGCAGCGGCTGCCTCTTTGGCGCAAGCACCGATCTCATCCGCCAGCAACCATTTACGCAGGTGGCGTGATGCTCGCTGCCGCACAGCTTTGGCAACCGTTCCACGAGTTCGTGTTCATGCGCCGGGCGCTGATCGGAGGGTTGCTCCTGGCCTGTAGCACAGCACCGCTAGGGGTATTTTTAATTCTGCGACGCATGAGCCTGATCGGAGACGCCGTCGCTCACGGCATCCTGCCGGGTGCCGCACTCGGGTTCTGGTTCGCCGGTTTGAGTCTCCCCGCATTGACGGTCGGCGGTCTCGGCGCCGGCCTCGGCATGGCGGGACTGGCAGCCTGGATCACTCGCCGAACCGGCCTGCGGGAAGATGCGAGCCTCGCCGCGATCTATCCAATTTCCCTGGCCAGCGGTGTGCTGATTCTCGGCCTGGCCGGCAAACGCCTGGACCTGTTGCACCTGCTGTTCGGTTCGGCACTGGCGGTCGATGGCCCCACCTTGAACGGGATGCTATGGGTCTCGGCGGTGAGTTTGATCGCCATGCTGCTGATCTACCGACCCTTGTTGCTGGACACCCTCGATCCACTTTTCCTGCGCACCGTCAGCCGCCTCGGTCCTCTGGCCCATGGCGTATTCCTGACCCTCGTGGTGTTGAATCTGGTGATTGGATTCCAGGCCATCGGTGCCTTGATGGTGGTCGGTTTGATGATGTTGCCCGCCGCCGCTTCACGCTTCTGGAGTCGCCGGCTACCGGTCCTGATGGCCATCGCAGCAGTGTTTGGTTGCCTCTCGGTATGGCTGGGGCTGTTGCTGTCGTTTGACTATTCCCTACCCAGTGGCCCGGCCATCGTGCTGGTGGCTGGCGGTTTCTACCTGCTGTCGGTGGTGTTCGGACCCGTGCACGGTCTACTGCATCGCCCACCTTTGCTCACATCCCAATGAGGTGTTACCCGATGCGCGCTTTACTCGTGCTGTTCAGCTTGATGATGTCGATGTCACTGTCTGCTGCGGAAAAACTTCAGGTGGTCACCAGCTTCAGCATCCTCGCCGACATGACCCAACACGTGGGCGGCGAGCACATCCAGATCACCAACATGGTCGGCCCCGACGCCGATGCGCACACCTACGAACCCACGCCAAACGATGCCCAGGCACTGCTCAAAGCCAAACTCATCATCAAGAATGGTCTCGGTTTCGAGCCATGGCTGGATCGCCTGGTGGCAAGCAGCGAGGCCAAGGCACCGGTCATCACCGCCAGTCGAGGTGTCATCCCACGGGATCTGGATGAAGACGGCGAGACCGTTCCCGACCCACATGCCTGGCACAATTTGGCGAACGCCGAGTTGTACGTCGGCAACATCACCAAAGCGCTGATTGCCGCAGACCCTGCGAACAAGGCCGACTACCAACGCAACAGCACCGCCTACCTCAAGCAGATCTACACGTTGCTTGCCGAGGCTAAAGCCAAACTCGGCGCACTACCGCCGGGCAACCGCAAGATCGTGACCTCACACGATGCCTTTGGTTACCTCGGCCAGGCCTATGGGATCGACTTCATGGCGCCTCAGGGTTTGTCGACCGAGCGAGAGCCTTCAGCCGCCGAGGTCGCTGCGCTGATCACCCAGATTCGCCAGGCCAAGGTCAAAGCCGTGTTCATGGAAAACATCAAAGATGCGCGTCTGCTCAAACAGATCGCCGACGAAAGCGGCGCACAGATCGGCGGCACGCTGTACTCCGATGCGCTCGCGGCGACCGGCCCGGCAAGTACGTTTACCGGACTGTTCGAATACAACCTCAACACCCTCTACAACGCGTTGAGCAAGCCATGATTCGCAAGAACCCCTCGGGGGATTTACCGCGGATAGCCGAGTCCGCCTATGTCGACAAAACCGCCATCATTTGCGGCAAAGTGGTGATCGGTGAAAACGTATTTGTCGGACCCTACGCGGTGATTCGCGCCGATGAAGTCGACGAGACCGGTGAGATGCTGCCCATCACCATCGGCGCCAATTCGAACATTCAGGACGGCGTGGTCATCCACTCGAAATCCGGCGCGGCGGTGACCATTGGTGAGTTCAGTTCCATCGCGCACCGCTCGATCGTTCACGGCCCCTGCACCGTCGGAAATCGGGTCTTCATCGGTTTCAACAGCGTGCTGTTCAATTGCCGTGTAGGTGATGGCTGTGTGGTCCGGCACAACTCGGTAGTCGATGGGCGCGACTTGCCCGAGGCCTTCTACGTACCCTCCACTACGCGCATCGGACCGAACACCGATCTGTCTCAATATCCGCCGGTGAGCATCAGCGCCTCGGAGTTTTCCGAGGACGTGGCGCGCACCAATGTCGACTTGGTGCGCGGTTACAAAGCCCTGCAAAACGAGTTTTAAGACAATCGACAAACGTCTACATGACAGCGAACAGGGTTTGGTCTTATGGTTTATTCGCTAGCGCGTGTGATCGAAGCAGTCGAGAACAATAACTATGATCCAGATCACCCTGCCCGATGGTTCATTGCGTGAGTACGACCAACCCCTGACCGTTCATGAAATCGCCGCGAGTATTGGCCTGGGGCTGGCCAGTGCAGCGGTGGCAGGACGCGTCAACGGCGTGTTGGTGGATTGCGAATTCATGGTCGGGGCCGATGCCCGGGTCAGCATTGTGACGCCGCAGGAGCCAGACGGCCTGGAGATCTTGCGCCGGTCCTGCACGCTGATGCTGGCGATGGCCGTCAAACAACTTCATCCGCATGCACAAATGCGCGTGGGCTCACCGCTGGGTGATGGGTTCTTTTGCGAGTTCGCTGTCGAGCGAGCCCTCGCCGCGACCGACCTGCCGCTGATTGAAGCACGCATGCAATCTCTGGCAGCGACCAACCACTCGATCCGGCGCCGTCCGACCACAACCACGACCTCGGAAAATCTCTCGCTCTATCGCCTCGGTGACACAGAGTACTGGACCACCGGCCCGCATGTTCCCACCACCAAGGTCCTGCAGGCATTCGCCCTGGATCACATCAGCGGCACCTTGCAACAACGGGTCTATGGAACGTGCTGGTCGAGCCATCAGGAGCTGCAGTATTGGCGCCTGCCAGCCCATGTCATGGTGGTTAGCATGGATGATCGCCAGACCACCTATGCCCACGCCGTCACCGAGACCTTACGCCGTGGCGGCGTTCGAGCCCTGGCGGATCTGCGCAACGAAAAGGTCCGCTACAAGATTCGCCAGCACAGTCAAACCGTGCCGTATCTGGTGGTCGTCGGGGAGAAGGAAAAGGCTGGCGGGTTCGTCAGCGTGCGCAGTAACAGCGGCGAGGATTTCGGCAGGATGCAGGTTGACGCGGTGTGTCAGTGGTTGAAAGCGCCCGGGATTGCCGGGGTCTGAACGGACGTTCGGTGGCAAGTCGGGAATCCGACTTGCCACCGAAGTATTTCATCAGGCTCGTGGTTTGACCGTGCCGCAATCCTGGCCCAGCCATACGGCGCGAGTATCGAGGCTACCCTTCTGTTGAATGCCGGTGGCATTGAATGTGCCGTTGACCTTAGTGGTGAACTCACGGTCACTGAGGAACGTGGCGACACCCGCACCCTGTGCTTTCGGACAGCTGAAACGGAATTTCCACTGATTGCCGGTGCGCTCGGTGATTTCCTGTTTGCAGCCCGATTGCGGATCGGTCAGCGGAATATTGTCGCTTTTGACCTGCTCCGGCGTCAGGCAGGCGCGAATACCTTTGCCACCCATGGTGATGCCCTGTTTTTCCAGCTGCGCGCGCTGTTCAGGGGTCATCTGGCTTTGTATCTGACCGAGGATCAGTTGCAGATCCGGCAGGTTCTGGTCATCGACCTTCATGTTACTCGAGGTCAATTCCCACAAACCCGGCTGCAGCATCTGCGCCTGAGCGGCCACAGGAAGTGCCAAACCCAGCGTAATGGCCAAACCCAGCAGACGAACATTCATCGTGTAACTCCTGATCAGTAGTGGCCGTTAGACGTCAGCCGCAAGCTTCGGTTCATGGCCCAATTAAATAGCGACATTCTGCCCGGAACATGGTCTGTTAAGCATTGAATCTTCAGGAGCAAGGCTGCCCCCCAATGGATTATTTCGGACCGCATATTTTCGGCTACACCATCGCCCTGCTGCATTCCCTGGGCACGATCGCAGCCATCCATGCCGTGTTGACCGTTCGAACTGCCCAAGGCTCGATCGCCTGGGCACTGTCACTGGTCTTCATGCCTTACCTGACACTCATTCCCTATCTGGTGTTCGGCCGCAGTACCTTCGACGGTTACATCAAGGCGCGGCGCCAGGCCAACGAAGAAATGCGCAAGGCCGTCTCAGAGCTCAACTGGCGCCCCTGGGTAGAGGAAGCACTCACCGCTCGCGCTTCCACCGCTTACGCGTCGTTAAGGGCCATGCCGAAGCTCGGGCGCATGCCATGCCTGGCCAACAACGACGTGCGGCTGTTGATTAATGGCCGGGCCACCTTCGATGCGATTTTCGATGCCATCAGCCAAGCAAAAGAAGCCGTGCTGATTCAGTTTTTTATCATTCACGACGACCGCCTCGGTCAGCGACTGCATAAATTGTTGCTGGAAAAAGCCGCCGAAGGCGTCGCGATTTACCTGCTCTACGACCGAATCGGCAGCCACTCCCTGCCCCACAGCTATGTTCAGTCGCTGCGCGACGGCGGTGTCGAGGTCAAAGCCTTCGCCACACGCAGCGGCTGGCTGAATCGCTTCCAGGTCAACTTCCGTAACCACCGCAAGATTGTGGTGGTCGATGGCATGCTCGGCTTCGTGGGCGGGCACAACGTGGGGGATGAATACATGGGGGAGAAACCACCCCTGGCACCGTGGCGCGATACCCATGTGCAGGTGCGCGGTCCGGTGGTGGCCTGCATGCAGGAATCCTTTGCCGAAGACTGGTTCTGGGCCGCCCGTTCTTTACCGCCACTGATCCTGCCAGACGTGTACCCGGACGACGGCGTATTGTGCCAACTGCTCGCCAGCGGCCCGGCGGATCCCTACGAGACCTGTTCGTTATTTTTCGTCGAAGCCATATACGCGGCAACCGAACGAGTGTGGATCACCACCCCGTATTTCATTCCCGACGAAGCGGTGTTTGCCGCTCTGCGTCTGGCGGTACTGCGTGGGGTGGATGTGCGGATTCTGCTGCCGTCGCGGCCCGACCATCGAATCGTCTACGCCGCCTCCAGCCTCTATGCCTTCGAAGCTGTGCGGGCCGGGGTACGGGTTTTCCGCTACGCGCCTGGCTTCCTGCATCAGAAAGTCGTGTTGATCGACAGTGAAATCAGCGCCATCGGCAGCGCCAACATGGATAACCGCTCGTTCCGTTTGAATTTCGAAGTGATGTTGCTGACGGTCGACAGCACATTCGCCGCCGAGGTGGAGCAGATGCTCAACGACGACTTTGCCCAGGCCCACGAAATTGCCAAAGAAGAGGGCCGGGAGACCCGCCGCCTGCAACAGCTCGGCATGCGGGTCGCCCGGCTCATTTCACCCATTCTTTAAGGGGTGTAAATATCGTCACGCGTCCATGGCAGTTCATGACTGCCATCGGCATGGGCCTTCACCGCGAGAATCTGGTGCAGGTTGATCCAGCCTCGGGCGAAGGCGTAGGCACATCCGGCCAGGTACAAACGCCAGATGCGCAGAGCCTGTTCCGGCACCACTTTGCCGGCGGCTTCAAGGTTGTCCTCCAGGCGTTCACTCCAGTGGTCCAG
Organism: Pseudomonas sp. PP3; assembly: GCF_905336995.1. Classification (NCBI taxonomy): domain Bacteria; kingdom Pseudomonadati; phylum Pseudomonadota; class Gammaproteobacteria; order Pseudomonadales; family Pseudomonadaceae; genus Pseudomonas; species Pseudomonas sp. PP3. The sequence continues at coordinate 6,325,104 of NZ_HG995459.1, forward strand.
CGTGCGTGCGTAATGCAGGCGCAGGCTCTCGACATCGACGATTTCCAGGCCCGCTTCACTGATCTCGGCAGAGATCATCGACAGGTGCGGTAACTCGCCGTTGGGGAACACATACTTCTCGATGAAATCACCGGCACCGCGCCCCACCGGACGTCCGTCGGTGTGTTTGGCGGTGATACCGTGGTTCATCACCAGCCCACCCTCCTTCACCGCGGCGAACAGGGTTTTGCAGTACTCGGCCAGGTTGGCGTGGCCCACGTGTTCGAACATGCCAACGCTGACGACTTTATCGAATCGACCGTCCTGCGGCAGATCGCGGTAATCGAGCAATTGCAGTTCGACCAAGTCCTCCAGACCTTCAGCCTTGACCCGCTCCCTGGCCAGCGCCAGTTGTTCCTTGCTGAGCGTGATACCAAACACCTTCGCCCCGAACTCGCGGGCCGCATAGCGCGCCAACCCACCCCAACCGCAGCCGACATCCAGAAGATACTCGCCGGGTTGCAGGCGCAGCTTGCGACATAAATGGCGGAATTTTGCCTGTTGAGCCTGCTCCAGGGTTTCGCTGCCGGTCTCGAAATAAGCGCAGGAATACGCCATATCGCTATCGAGCCACAGCTGATAAAACGCGTTTGAGAGGTCGTAATGGTAGGAGATTGCCTTGGCGTCGGTTTCTTTGTCGTGGACGGTACGCACAGGCTGACTGTCGTCGTCCTCATTGAGCAACGCCTGGCTCCATTCATCGCAGACGCGGATCACGTCACTGATAGAGCCTTCCAGCTCCAGTTTGCCCTCGACGAATGCTGCTCCGAGCGCGTCCAGGCTGGGATGGGTGAACTGGGTAACCATTTGTGGGTCCTTGACCACAATCGTGACGCTGGGCGTCGGCCCCAGATTGAATTCATGGCCATCCCAGAGTCGCAGGCGTAGCGGTAACTGCAGATTCTGTAAGGCCGGTGGAAGTTGCGCGAGCATGGAGAATCCCCCTTGTTTCAGACGTCTGATCAGAGGTTAGACCATCTTGGAAAAATAGCAGGCTATCGAATTCATAGCCGTTTTCCATGATTCGCGCCGCCAACTCACACACGCCTCGAATACACAGAATGCCGTGTCCTCACCTTAAGTGACTGCGGACACGGCAGACAGTTCTAACGATTTATCTTTCATACAGCGCTGCGATTTAGAGCCGTTGGCGACGCAACGTCTCAGTTTTCATCCTTCAGTTTCGGCAAAGGTTCTTGAAACCGCAGCAGGCGTCCGGCGTTGCCCAACACCAGCAACGTGCTGAGGTTGTGCAGCAACGCTGCCCAACACCAGCAACGTGCTGAGGTTGTGCAGCAACGCTGCGATCATAGCCCCTGCCGCACCCAGCCAGCCGAATGCGGCGAAGGCGACGATAGCCAGCGTCCAGCCCAAACCAATAATCACGTTGACCTGCAACGTCTGTCGGCACTGGCGACTCAAGCGCACGCAGGTCCCGAGGCGTCGCAAGTCGCTGCCGATCAACACGATGTCGGCGGACGCCAGTGCAATGTCCGCCCCGCCAGCACCCATCGCCACTCCGACCACACCGGCCTTGAGGGCCAGGGAATCGTTGATGCCGTCGCCGACCACCATCGGCCGAAAACCACTGTCGATTTCCTTGAGCACGCGATTGAGTTTGTCCTCGGGCAACGCTTGCGCCTCAACGTCGCGGATGCCGACATCCCGCGCGAGGGTCTGCGCCACACTGTTGCGGTCACCGGTGAGCAACAGTTGCCGACCCAATCCCAGCTCGCGCAATTCGCTCAAGGCGAACTTCGCTTCAGGTTTGACGCTGTCTGCGAGTAGCAGCCAGGCGAGGAATTCACCGTTGAGCGCCAGCCCGGCGATCGGTCCGTCATGCTCGGGAACGGCTGAGGGGGTAATGCCCAAAAGAGCGAACAGCTCGGGTCGTCCGAGTGCAGCCTGGCCCTGCTCGGTCATCGCCACGACGCCTAGCCCCTGACGTTCGTGCAGGTCCGAGAGCAGCACAAAGTGCTCCTGCGTCACCAGCCCGGCCAGCGCCCGGCTGACCGGGTGACTGCTGGCGGAGCCGAGACTGGCGGCAAGTTTCAGCACATGACTGCGATCCTCCAGCGGGCTATCGATCGATTGCAGGCGCAAGGTGCCGAAGGTCAGGGTGCCGGTCTTGTCGACCACCAGTGACGTCAGGTCCGCCAGCTCTTCAAGAAATGCCGAACTGCGGATCAGAATCCCGTGCCGTGCGGCCACAGCCACACCGGCAATTGCCGTCGCCGGCGCCGACAGCACCAGCGCACAAGGACACGCCGCCACCAACACTGCGAGCATCGCCTGGGCATCGTTGGTAACGAACCAGGTCACCGCTGCCAGCAGCAACACCAGCACCATGTAACTACCGGCGTAACGCTCAAGCAAACGCGTGATCGGTGGCTTGGAGCGCTCGGCGTTTTGCATCAGCGCGATCACTTTGCCGAGGGTCGAATCTTGCCCGGTGCGAGTGACCTCGATGCGCAGCAAACCGTCGAGGTTGATTGCCCCGCCAAACACCGACATGCCGATGCCCGCTTCTATCGGTACCGATTCACCTGTAATCGACGCGGTATCCAGGCTCGCCTGTCCGGACAACACCCGGCCATCCGCCGGCACACGATCACCGGCGCGCACCTCCACCACGTCGCCCGCCTTGAGCGTGCCGTTGTCGACTTCGATGATGGCGCCGTCGGCCTGTACTTTGCGCGCGTGACTGCGCGTCAGTTTGCCGAGGGCATGAATGGCTTCCTGCGAACCGATGACGCTGCGCTCTTCCAGCACGTGGCCGAAAATCATGATGATGGGCAGCAACGCCGCCGTCAGCAGATCGCCCGTCGCCCAGGCACCGAGCATGGCCAGGGCGATCAACTGATCAGTGATGCCATGCAGGCTCGGATAACGCAGGCTGTACCACGCCGAACGCATCACCGGGACGGCCACCAGCAACGATGCAAAACCCAACAGCAACTGGCTGACACCGGTCTGCTCTGGCGATATCCAGCGCCAGAGCAGACCCAACGCGAGCAAGCCGAGTGCGAGCATCGCCAGGGTCAATTGGCGGGCGGCGCTGCGCTGTTCGGCCGAGGACAACAGGCTGGGTGCAGCCGTTTGCGCAGTCATTGTGCAGCTCCCTGAATGATCAGGCGGGAATCATCTTTGGGATTGACCGTGGTCACCGACCCCGCCTGACCGAGAATCTTCGGCATCCGCTCGCGGTAAATCCGCAGCAACATTTGCGGGTCGGTGCCTTGCTGTTGTGCCTTGGCGAGGCTCAATACCGTGGCCGTATCCGCCGACGCTTTCGCCAGCCGTTCACTGGCCTGAGCATGAGCGACTTGTAGCGCGCGGTCGGCCTGTTCGTTGGCCGTCTGAGTCAGCTTTTCGGCTTCAGTGCGCGCGTTCGCCACCGCTTTGTCGGCCTGCTGACTGGCGGTGAGTACGGCATTGAAGGCATTCACTGCCGGCCCTGGCAAACTCGACTGGACGTCGACGCGAGCGACTTCGATCCCAAGCCCTTGCCCGGTTGCCGTCAACTCTGCCAAGCGTTGATTGATGCCCTGCACCAGATCGCCTCGCAGACGCTCCCGTCGTTCGGCCGCCTGGTTGTCAGCGCCGATCAACTCCGGACGTGCCACCAGAATGGTGTCCAGATCGCGAGCAGCGGTCAGCGCGACGGCGCTGCGAGTCACCAGTCGATCCAATGCCGGCAGGATGTGTTCGCCTTGCAGCACGAAGGCATAGGGCTCAGTGACTTTGTAGAAAACCCGTACATCGAGTTGCACCACCCCGGCGTCACCGGTGAGCAAATATCCGGAGCCCGCCAGCGCATCGCTGATCGGCGTGGCGAAACTGGCGACGCGATCAGCCTGCAACGCGGCGTCGCTGCGCAACAGATTTTCCACCCGTCGTTCGATGACCCGGTCCGCCGCGGGCAACAAGATCACCTGCTCAAACGGGCGTGGCCAAGCCAACAACAGACCCGCATTCTGGATGCGATCCATCGCGCCGAAATGCAAAACCACGGCACGATTTTGCGGATCAATCTGACGCACATTGGAAAACGCCCAAGCCAAAGCTGCCAGAATCGTCACCGCGTACAACGCAAGAAATGCCAAACGCCCGGCCTGAATCCAGGGGCTGCCCAGTTCATTTGTTCCACGTGGAACCAGACTCATGGTTGCGATCCAGGCTTGGTTTCGAGCGTGGGCGGACCGTCAACCAGCACGCGGAATGGTGCAGCATCGGTGCGCAGGATCAGTTTTGTCCCCGGCGTTACCACTGTGCCCAAGGTATCGAGTGAACGCAGCAGGTTGTAGAGCTGCGGCGACCCGGCGTATGCACGACCGTAAATCTGCGCCGCTTCGACGCGGGACTGCGCCTCAATGTCCGCCGCTTTCACCGTGGCATCGGCTTGCACGATTCGCGCATCACGTTCCGCAGCCGAGCGAATTTGCGCCGCTTCACGCTTGCCGATAGCGGTGCGCTCGGTGGCAATGGTTTCACGCTCGGCGCGCATGCGATCAACCGTCGCCGTGAGCGTCACCGAAGGCAAGGTCAACCGCTCGATGCCGACTTGCAGCACGCGAACGCCATAGGTGGTGAGCAACTGCTGATCGATTTGCTGGCGCAACTGCGCTTCGAAATCCGCGATGTGCACCTGATTGGCGTCGGTGTTCACCAGGTTAGCCAAGTCGAAACTGCTGGCTGTTGTTTCCAGCGCCGAGCCAATGAAGGTCCGAATCTGTCGCGCGGCTTCATCGGGTTGATTCTGCACGGCGCGCATGAAGCGCTGCACGTTGTCCGGATCACCCTGCACCTGCCAGGCGACGTACGCTTGAACAATGATGCGCAAGCCATCCCGCGTCCCCACATCCTGCAACCCACTGGACGTGGTTCGCAGCCGCAGATCCACCGGAATCGCCGCTTCGAAAGGTGCAGGCCAGCGCCAGCCGAGACCCGGTTCCAACAGGACCCGCGCCGGATTACCGAAGCGCGTGATCACCGTCGCTTCGCCCGAACGCACCTGCACCAGGCTGGCTGCCGCAACCGCAAACGCAACGAGCAATGCCGCCCAGCCCATTCGCCGCCAGGGAAACGGGCCAGCCTCCTGTGGGTCGCCATGGTGGTGATGGTGATGACCGTGATGGTGCCCGCCATGGCCGTGATCGTGGCCGGCGTGATCAGCGTGATCGTGAGTATGCGACTGGCTCAATTGGCAGCTCCTGGCTGAGCGGTTTTAGGCGGCGCCACAGGGTCAGCCGGCAACGTAAACGTACGGAGGTCGATAGTCGGTGCATGGCTGCTGCCGCCCAGACGATGATCGAGCACCAGCAACCTGGCGTTGGCCAGCCCTTGGGAAAGTTGACCGAGATATTGCTCGAGCACGAAGGCTTGACCGGCACTGGCGTAGGCCTTCTGCTCGGCGCTGAATTTCAGGTTGGCGGCTTGTGCGTTGGCGTTGATTTCCCGTGCGCTGGCGGTCGCTTGATCGCGGGCAACGCTGGCCTGCAATTGCGCCCGGTTGGTGGCTTCAGCGGCGGCGCCACGCTCACGGGCAATCAATGCCTGCACGCCAATCTGCGCCGCTTGCACAGCGTGATACGCGTTGGCCGCGCCCGCTGGCGGGTGAATCGCTTCGACCACGGTGGCGAGGATTTCCACGCCGCTGTCGAGTTTTTGCAGATCCGCCTGCACGGCGCGGCCGATCTCTTGCGCCAGCCCTATCCGGTCTTCACCGAGCAAACCATCGAGGGTGCGCGAAGCGAAGTCGTGAACCAGAATCCGGCTGGCCGTACTGCGGATCAGTGTCGGCACGTCAGCGCTGATATAGGTCGCCGCCAATGCCGCCTGATCGGTCAGGCCAATGCGATAGACGAAGCGCACGTCCATGTTGACGATCTGGAAGCTCTGCTTGTCGGCGCGGCTGCTGGCGATCACCTGGGACTTGTCGTTCACATGGCTGGCGTCCCACAAGCGGTTGGCCGTGAGCGGTGCCAGGCCTTCGGCTGGCGCAAGCTGTGTCGGAGCGGATGCTTCGCCGACGCTGGTGGCCAACTCGTGAACCACACCGTTTTCAACATTCAGGACCCGACCCAATGGCCAAGGCAAACCCGCGTGCAAGCCAGGACCGAACACCTCCACCGGTTTGCCAAAACGTTCGTAGATTCCGCGGCCTTGCAGCGGTATTTCGTGCAGGCCGGTGAGTGACCAACCGACCATGGCGACAATGGCAAGCACCGGCAAAAATGCCCGGCGCATAAAAGTGAATGCCCAGATTTGCCGCAGATCGATGCCAAAACGGTTATGCAGTTCGTGCTGCAACGCCAGCAAAGGTTGTGGCGGCCAACGCAGCAGGTCGGCAACAAAACTGCGCGCCAGCAGCGCGGGTTCGACTTGCTCGCGGCGCGGACTGAACAAGGACAGCACCGCACGCAGTAGCCACTCAACTGCGACAAGCCCAGGCAACAGGCCAATCAGTACTGCCAGCCGCACAGGCCAAACCGACGTTTCACTGCCAAACAGCAAGCACAACGCGCCCAACACCAGGCTAATGATCGCCACCCGAGTCATCTGCGCCAAGGCGGCGGCTTCAGGCCATTGCGCGGGGTTTTCCTGGGCCAGATGACGCTCCAGCACCAACAAACCGAATGCAAGCAGTAACGCCAGGGCAGCGCCAATGGTGGCCGACAATCCTGGCGCAGTCGCTGGCAACGAGAGGTTCCAGGCGTGTTCGACACAGAGCACAACCAACAACGCCCAACCACCCAGCCACAGTGTTGGCGCACCAATCTGTTTGAGCATGATCAACCAGCGCTGACTGATTTTCTCCAGCAGCCGTTCATACCAACCCGTCGGCGTGTCGACTTCTTGCGCAACGACCTCCGCTAGCGGGGGATTGATCGCGCGGGCACGCCATTGCGTCACCCACCCGGCAGATTGAAATCCCGCGACTAACACCAGCAGTGCGGCGCTCTGGTTAAACAGCAACGCCGGCCAAAGCGATTGCGGTGCAAACAGCCCGACAAAAAAACCGCACAGCACGCCGACTGCCGCCAGCACGCCCAAGCCGATCGCGAGTTGACGCAAGCGCCGCCCTTGAACAATCGCCTGCTGAAAGCGTGGCAGCCCCGCTACCTCGGGCCCCTCTACATCTAGGTCGACTTGCATAGCGCTCCAGTGGTTATCTTTGCTCACGTCGAATTTCGTTACCATATAACGAAATCGGTGAAATTTTCGTGCTAATTCGCACTATCTAAAGATGCTCAGTCTGTCGCTTGGCTGAAGCCTTGACCGAAAGGCTTCGGAACGCACATATTACGTTCGTAATTTTATTCAAAGGCTAGGGTTACCCATCCGATCCCTTTCAATCCAGGAGAAGATCCATGAGCACTTACGATGTCGTGATACTCGGCGGTGGACCAGGCGGTTACAACGCAGCGATCCGCGCGGGTCAACTGGGTTTGAAAGCCGCTTGCGTAGAAGGTCGTGCCACGCTCGGCGGCACGTGCCTGAACGTGGGGTGCATGCCGTCCAAGGCATTGCTGCATGCTTCCGAGCTGTACGACGCGGCCATGGGAGCGGAATTCGCCAACCTGGGGATCGAGGTCAAACCCAGTCTCAATCTCGCGCAGATGATGAAGCAGAAAGATGAAAGCGTGACCGGGCTGACCAAGGGCATCGAGTTTCTCTTTCGCAAAAACAAGGTCGACTGGATCAAGGGCTGGGGGCATATCGACGGGCCGGGCACAGTCAGCGTCACTGACGCAGCTGGCGGCAAGACTGAGCTGAGTGCCAAGGACATCATCATCGCCACGGGCTCCGAACCCACGCCCCTGCCCGGCGTCGAGATTGATAACAAACGCATTCTCGACTCCACCGGTGCACTGTCACTGACAGAAGTGCCAAAGCATCTGGTCGTCATCGGCGCCGGCGTGATCGGGCTGGAGCTGGGTTCGGTATGGCGGCGCCTGGGCGCGCAGGTCACGGTCGTCGAATTTCTCGACCGGATCTGCCCCGGGGTGGATGGTGAAGCTGGCAAAACCCTGCAACGCTCGCTGAGCAAACAAGGGATCAGTTTCAAGTTGAGTTCGAAGGTGACGAGCGCAACCACGTCAGCCACGGGCGTGCAGCTCAGCGTCGAACCCGCCGCGGGTGGAACTGCCGAAATGCTCGAAGCCGATTATGTGCTGGTGGCCATCGGACGCCGACCTTATACACAGGGCCTGGGGCTGGAGAACGTTGGTCTTGCCACGGACAAGCGCGGCATGCTCGCCAACAAGGGGCACCGTACCGAAGCCGCTGGCGTCTGGGTGATCGGCGACGTGACGTCAGGGCCGATGCTCGCGCATAAGGCAGAGGACGAAGCCATGGCGTGTGTCGAGCAGATCGTCGGCAAGGCCGGGGAGGTCAATTACGATCTGATCCCCAACGTGATCTACACCAAGCCGGAACTGGCCAGCGTTGGAAAAACCGAAGAGCAACTGAAAGCCGAAGGCCGTGCCTATAAGGTCGGCAAGTTTCCCTTCACCGCCAACAGCCGGGCGAAGATCAATCACGAGACCGAGGGCTTCGCTAAAGTCCTCGCCGATGAACGTACCGACGAAATCCTCGGCGTGCATCTGGTTGGCCCGAGCGTCAGTGAAATGATTGGCGAATATTGCGTGGCCATGGAGTTCAGCGCCTCTGCCGAGGACATCGCCCTGACCTGCCATCCGCATCCGACCCGTTCTGAAGCCTTGCGCCAGGCTGCGATGAATGTGGAGGGGATGGCGACGCAGATGTAACACCAGCAAAAGATCGCAGCCCCTGTAGGCGCTGCCGCAGGCTGCGATCTTTTCGCTTTAATCAGGCAAATGCGTCAACGGTAACGGCCCCGGCGCTTTCACAGTGTGGATCGCAAAGTTGCTGCGGATATCGCTCACGCCGGGCAACTTCAACAGGCATCCAGTCAGAAAGCGGTCGTAGCCGCGCAAATCCGGCACCACCACTTGCAAGAGAAAATCCGATTCGCCGGACACCAGAAACGCCGAAATTACCTCCGGCAACGCCGTGACCGCCAGGCGAAACGACTCCGCCTGTTCGTCGTTGTGACGTTCAACCTTTACGCCGACAAACACGGTCAATCCAAGACCCGCTTCATCGCGATCGAGGTTCGCCTGATAACCCCGTATCACCCCAGCCTCTTCAAGCATCCGAACCCGACGCAAACAGGGCGACGCGGACAGGCCGATCTCTTCAGCCAGTTGCACATTGGTCAGGCGACCGTCCCGCTGCAATGCGGCGAGAATCTTGCGGTCGTAGGCGTCCAGTTTCATGGTTTGGCAGATCCCGATGGTCGAAAGAGCAATGATTGGCAGATTATGCCAAGGCTGCCCATTTTAGAAGCAAACTACGCAAGCACCTGCCCTGCCCTCGCGCCCTAAACTGGGCTATCAAATCGACATCGAATGGGGGTGCGACATGGCGGGACTCTGGATGTTTTTCATGGCATTGGCGGTGGTGTATCTGTTGCCCGGCCCCGACATGATCCTGCTGTTCCAGACCGGCGCACGTCAGGGCAAAGGCGCAGCACTCGCCACAGCGGTGGGGTTGGCGGTAGCGCGAGGCTGTCACGTGGTGCTGGCGGCGTTGGGGTTGGCGGCACTGTTCAAAGCGGCGCCCTGGACGTTTGACGTGGTGCGCCTGGCGGGTGCGGCGTATCTGCTGTGGATCGGCATCCAATGCCTGCGAACAACGATGCTTCCGAACTTGAATAGCCATCAACCGATCGAGAAAGCACGCTGGGGCGAAGCGATCCGCCGCGGTCTGCTGACCAACCTGCTCAATCCCAAGGCGCTGCTGTTTTGTTCCGTGTTGCTGCCGCAATTCATCAACCCACAGGCCGGCCCGGTGCTCGCGCAATTTACGCTCCTGGGCGGCGTGTTGGTTGGCGTCGGTTTGCTTTTCGACAGCGCCTACGCCTTGATCGGCGCGGCGCTCGGCCGTTGGTTGCAACGCAGTCCTTCAGCCCAGCGCCTGCAGCAATGGTTGTTCGGCAGCCTGTTGATCGGTTTCGCCCTGCGGCTGACCTTTGTCCAACAGGCTTGAGCCTTACTGCGTTTTGCGCCGGCGGCGAAAGATCAGCAGCATCGCGGCTGCCGCTACAGCCGCTACGCCACCCAGTTGCAATGGAGTCTTGTAAGGCCGCAATGCAGAGCGAGCAGCGTCGGTGATCTGGGTGACATAACGCTTGTCGGCGTTCTCGAAATCCGGATACGGGCACTGATGACCAAAGTCAGCCGCCCACTCCACAAACGGCCCCTCTTTGACATAGCGCTGATAGAGCGCACTTTGATCTTCAAGGCTGCTGTTCCACCCGGCCGCCTCACACAGCACAGCGGCAAATGCCTGGCTGGTATGAGGCAAGTGATCCGCCGCGCGATTGGCCAGGGCCGTGGCGACAAACCGGTAGTGATAACGCTGATCAGGCCGGGCCGCGCTGGCTTGCTGGCGTTTCACCTCGTCTTCGGCCACCAGCGGCCCGACCTTCAACTCAGTGTTTTCAAGGCTGTAGCTACCGCCGAACGTGGCGTAGTCCGGAGCCATTTCATAGCCGAGGATATCCATGCCCCACTCACGTGCCGTCCAGGCGGCATTAAACAAGGCAGCAGCGCGACGGGTCGGCCACCAAGCAGTATCGGCCGCCAGACGTTGTTCGCCATACAGCCTGGCCTTGTGGCGCAGCCCGTCGTTATCGAAATAGGCCGGCGCCTCTTCATAATGCCCTTCACGCAACAAACGCCGACCGAGCAAATTGCGCAGGCTCGCCGCCACCGGCAGCGGCACGTAGTTATCACGCTGCTGTTGGGTAAGCGGCGGCGGTGCCGGGACTTGAGTGTCGACGTAATGCTTGAGTTCTTCGAGCGTCAGGACACGCTCGGCAACCGTCGCCGCGTCGAACCAATAGATACTTTGGCTGCGATAGAGCTGGTCGAACGCCTGCAGGTAATCCCCGCGTTGCAGGGCCAGAATCGCGCTTTCGCCATCCACCCGACATTTGGGTTGCAGCGTTTCATAATCGAAGTCCGGCGTCCGGCGATCACCCCACGACTCATTCTGCGGAAAGGCCTGTGCCGCTTTGGCATACGCCGCAGCCGCCGCTGTTTTATCGCCATCACGTAGCGCCAGCTTGGCGCGTAACCACCAGGCCAGCCCGCCGTCGCCAGCCTGTTCAAGGAACGCATTGGCACTGGCGTAATCGCCCTGTTGATAATTCACCGCTGCCAACCGATCCGCGTTGTCGAGACTGCCGCGCGTGCTGTTCTGCAGCGATTTGATCAGCTTCGATTCGTTTGCCGGTTGTTCACCGAAGGACCAGCCGAGTCGGCTGATCAACGATGCCGTCACCAACTGCTGCACCGGTTTGTTCTTGAGCAATTCAGCCAGTTCCGTCTCGGTCATGGCCGACAGATCCGCCATCAACACCTTCAACGAGGTGTAGCCCACCGCTGAACCGTGAAGGTTTTGCGTGGCATAAAGTTCGATGGCGCTGTTCCAGTCGCCCGCAGTGCGGGCAACACGGGCCTCTTCACCGAGACTGGCGACCCCCAGTTCCAACGGGTCACTGAAGCCGCCGATACTCAGCTGTCGGGTTTGCTCGAAGGCCTTGCGCGCTTGCGTCAGCAGGTCAGGGCGCGCGCCCGCTTCCGAGCTCATGGCGAACAGCGCCCGGCCCAAGGAATACGCCGCCCAAGTGCTGCGCAACGCCCGTTGATCGGCAGGTAACGCGAGCACTTTCTGAAAGTACTCTGCCGCCAAGTCATGATCATCGACTGCAAATGCCGCGGCACCGGCCAGATAAAGTCTGACCTCGGTCGGCAGACTCGCGCCTTGCTCTTCGACCTGGCGAGCATCGGTGAGCCCGCGCAACTGTTTCACCAACGCCTGCTGCTCAGCGGTCAAACCGCTTTGCTCGGCCTGACTGCGCTGTTCTGCGTATTCGGGATCTTCCATGCTGTAGGCGGTAGCGCTGACATTTTTCAACCCGGGAATGGCGTGCCCCAGACGACTGACTTCGAAGTTGAAGTTGCCTTCCGGCAGTTCCGCCAGCGACTGGCCCCGGTTGTCCAGCAGACGCATGGGAAAATCCGGCCCGCACGCCAACGCCGATCCCAGCGGCAGGCTGAGGCTCAGGCAGAGCAGATGACGCGGCCAGTTACGGGTGAACATTCGAAGCTCCTTGATCAATATTCGCGCAGCGTGCCCAACCGATGGCGCGCTGCCCTCCGGCCGCTATTCGACCGTCACGCAAGCGGATGAAGGTAAGCAGATCGGGACTTTGTTGCAATGCATAACCGGCCAGCGCATCGGCGCCTTCGCAACCCTGCACCGCCAGCGTCAAACGTTCTGGCCAGGCGTTGTCGAGGTTGCCGTTGTTCTCGATAGCGATGTCATAGAGGCCTTCATCAGCCGAGAGTTTCAGCGACAACTGACTATCGAGCGCGTCACCACGGGACACTGCGCGCAGCGTCGTCAGGCTCCAGGCTCGACGGTCATTGATCAATGGCAGGCGAAACCAGATCAGGCCAGCCAGATGCGCCGGAGGATCATTGCGCAAGTGGATTGCAAGCTCACTCAGTTGCTGCGGATCGGCCAGCAACTCACGGCGCTCACCATCACGTTCGAGGCGTACCTCGCTCTCCACGATGGGCGCACCGCTGGTGCTCGACAACAACGCCACACCGTAGGCCGGCAATGCCAGATAGAAGGGTTTTGCGCTGATGCGACTCCAGGCTTTGGCCCATTGCCGCGCTTGCTCGGGATCAAACAAACCACGACGCGGATCGCTCACCGCGTGCACTTGCAGCACACTGCTGTCGACGGTGGATAACAGCGCCGGTAACTCAGGACTGTCGAGCCAGGCCGGCAACGCCGTGATGCTCAGGGGCAACGACGCCGGCAACACCGGACGTAATTGCATGAGGAATTCACGGTAGGCGGGTAGCCGGGAGATGCCCGCGTCGTGGTCGATTTCCACACCGGCAAGGTTCAGCCCCTGAGCCTGCCAATCGACGATCACCTGCTGAATCTGCACCGCGACCTCATCCTGATTCAACGACTTGAGCTGACCATCGAGGCGAATCACCGCGATCAGCGGACGACCATCACGCTTGAGCAACAGCGGATCGATTCGCGTCCGACTCCAGCCGGCCTGGGGGAAAGCCTGCAGGGCCAGCACACGCAAGGTGGAAAAATCTGTGCGGCTGTCTGTCAGCGCCGCTTCATGGGCTGGCGTCCATTGTCGTTGCCAGATGTAGAGCTGTTGATCGAGTGCTGGCAGGTCTTTTTGGTCGCAGCCAGCTAGCAGCGCCAACGTTGTCAGCACGATGATCAAGCGAGAGAAAAAAACCATGAAACGCCTATCCCTGAAATGCAGAAAGGGCCAGTCACGGCCCTTTTTCGTTCTGCCTCTACCCTACTCAGCCAATGCTCTGCGAGCAATGCTGGCCTGCCATGGCTCCATCAAATATCCAGCACCAACGGCTGCGGACCCTGGGCAGGAATCGCGCAACAAATCAGCACATGCCCTTCATCCGGAACCTCCGCCGGTGGCAGTGGATAATTCACCTGACCACTGATCAGGCGTGTTTTGCAGGTGCCACAGGAGCCGCCACGGCAACTGAATTCCGGGTGCAGGCCACGGCTTTCCGCCAGTTCCAGGAGACTGCCGCCGTCCGGTTGCCAGCGAGCCTCTTTGGCTGACCGTTGGAATACCACAGGCACTGAAGACGTGGCAGCTGGCGGTTGCTCGATCACAACGGCGTCAGGGTCAGGCTCACGGCGCAAAGTCGAAGGGCCAAATGTTTCGGCGTGGATCCGTGAATCGCGGATGTCCAGTGCTCGCAGTCCGTCATACAACGCCTGGGTGAAACTGCCAGGACCGCACACCACGAAATCCACCTGATCGAAGTCCTCAACCTCAAGCAAATCTTTGAGCACCGTGACATCGATACGTCCGGACAGATCGTAGTCATTGCCTACCTGAGCTTCCGGCTCAGGCTGGCTAAGCAGACGCACAACCTTGACCGCATCACCGGCACTCTCAAGCAAGCGCTGCATCTCTGGACGGAACGGCTGATCGGCGAGCGTACGCGAACTCTGCAAAAACAAGGTTGGGCGGATGCGGCGGGTGCGCAAACCTTGATAAACCACTTCGCGCAGCATCGACAGTAGCGGCGTAATGCCGACGCCTGCGGCCAACAATACCAATGGCCGACGTTCGTGGGGCGCCACGGTGAAATGGCCTTGAGGTGCTCGGGCTTCAAGCAAATCACCGACGCGAATCTGCTCATGCAGATGCGAAGACACTCGCCCGTCACGCTTCACGCTGATACGGAAAAAATCGTCTGACGGCGCACTCGACAGGCTGTACGTGCGGATATGCACGTCGCCATCAATATTGAAGCGCAACGGTAGATGCTGGCCGGCTTGAAACAACGGCAACCCTGCACCGTCTGCCGGCTCCATATAAATCGAGCGAATGTTGTGGCTCTCAGCTTCAATTTTCACCACACGCAATGGCCGCCATTGATCACCTAAAGCCTTGGCCTCCAGACGGGCCTTGGCTTGGGGCCAGGTGCCTGTCAGCAAACTGGTGGGTGAAACACCGTCGAAGCGCCAGCGCAATGCAAGCGCGGCAGGTCGACGCACGACATGTTCCACGTGGAACGTCCAAATCCGCTCAGCACCCTGGAAGGCTTCGACTTCGGGACCTTCAAGAGTAATTTCGGTGCGCCCGCTGAGCTGCAACAGATCACCGGAGATGAAATCGATAAATAATAATCCGGCGCGCGGATTAACCAGCAGGTTGCCCAAGGTGTTGAAAAACAGGTTGCCGGCGAAGTCCGGAATGGTCAGGCGATCGCCTTCCACGTGAACGAAACCTGACTGGCCGCCACGGTGGGAAACATCCACCGAACGCACACCCTCGACGTCGACGTAGCTGGCGACGAAGAACGTATCTGCCTCGGCGATCATGACTTTGGCCGCGTCATCCAGCGCATTGAAGTGCTGCGCGGGACGAGTTGCCGGATCCGTCAGCGGCACCGTACGGAACTGCCTTAACTGGATGTACTGCGGACAATTTCCGTAGGACTGATCCACCGTCACATCAAAACCATTTTCGGACATCGCGCCGATATGGCCATTGATGCGGTTGCGTCGCCGGGTATGAAGTTCGATACCCAGCAGGCCAATTGCCGAACCGTCACTCAATTGCGCAGGGTCATCCACCGTCGGCCGGCTAATGAAATGCAACAACTGAGGCTCCGGCGAATGAACGAAACCCGGTTCACCTTCGAGCAGGCTGGCCCACGGTTTTCCATCCGCATCCACCGCGCCGTACACCATGAACGGCAGCTGCTCATAAAAGCTGCGGTGCTGGTCCGGCATGTGATCGCGAATAACCCTGCGACCTAGCAACTCCATTCTCTCGCTGACCCCGATGCGAGCCTGCATTTCAATTTCGCCAGCATGCCACGGTGAACGTTCCATTACGGCTTCTCCCCTGCGCCAGCGGCACAGCGTGAAGGGCCCGGGTTTCCGGGCGCCAGACGTCAGGCAGTTTTTTGCAGGCCGGCAACAGTACGCGGCATGCCAACAAAACCAGGCAAGGCTTCAACCCGCGCCAACCAGGCGCGGATGTTGGCGTAGTCGTCCAGCGAGACATTGCCCTCCGGTGCATGGGCGATGTAGCTGTAGGCCGCCACGTCGGCGATGGTAGGTTCGCTGCCAGCAAGGTACTGAGTGTTGGCCAATTCTGTATCGACGATCTTCAGCACGCTGTGGGCGTATGGAATCACTTCCTCCGGGTTGTAAGGCGCACCAAACACCGTGATCAACCGCGCTCTGGCTGGACCAAAAGCGATAGGACCCGCAGCGGCCGACAACCAGCGCTGCACCTTAGCGGCACCGACCGGATCGGCAGGCAGCCAACGACCCTTGCCGTATTTTTGCGCCAGATACACCAGGATCGCATTGGAGTCCGCCAACACCACACCGTCATCATCCAGTACCGGCACCTGACCAAACGCATTCAGCGCCAGGAACCCGGGCTTCTTGTGTTCACCTTTGGCGAGGTCGACAAAAATCAGCTCGGTCGGCAGTTGCAGCAGGGAGAGCATGAGCTCCACACGATGTGCGTGACCGGAACGGGGAAAGTTGTAGAGTTTAATGGCTTGCATGATCGACTCCGCGCTTGAGTGGTGTTGTTCAGGGAGATCAGCACCGTTGGGGAAGCCATCTTCCATCACTCACCAAAACAACAGAATAACCAGCAACCGCAATCCATTATTTCATCCAGCGCAATAACGCGCCCGACCTAAAAGGCCGGGTGTTCCCTCAACGCTGTGACGGTGAAATCGACAAAACTGCGAACTCGCGCCGCCGCCTTGCGCCCCCCCTGATACACCACATGGATTGGCAAGGGCGGCATTTCGAAATCGGCCAGGACAATTTCCAACTCCCCGGCCGCGACCTTGCTCGCCACCTGATAAGACAAAACCCGGGTGTAACCCAAACCCAGACAAGCCGCAGCAATCGCCGCCTGATTCGCCGTTACCACCAATCGCGGGTCGGTACGCACGGTGATGGGCTCGCCCCCGTCCAGAAACGGCCAGCTTCTCAATTGCCCGGTAGCAGATGAGGCGATCAGCGGTTGTTGAGCGAGCTCTTGTGGATGGGTTGGCCGCCCATGTTCAGCCAGAAACGCTGGTGATACACAAACCACTCTGCGCACTTCGCCTACACGGATCGCGTGCTGATTACTGTCGGGCAGCTCACCGATGCGCACCGCCACATCAATGCCCTCCTCCACCACGCTCACAATCCGGTCAACCAACAGCGCATTGATCGTGACGTCCGGGAATTGTGTAAGAAAACTCACCATCAACGGTGTGACGAAGAGCTCACCAAATAACACCGGCGCCGTAACCGTCAGTTGCCCACGGGGCTGGGCATGGCTGCCAGCCGCCGAATCTTCGGCTTCCTGCACCTCAGCAAGAATTCTCCGACAGTCTTCGAGGTAACGCTGACCCGCTTCACTCAAATGCACACTGCGTGTAGTACGCGTGAGCAAAGGCGTGCCGATACGTTTCTCAAGCGCCGCCACCGCTCGGGTAACACTGGCCGCCGACAGCCCCAAACGCCGCGCCGCCGCCGAAAACCCTTGGTCCTGGGCGACGGCGGTGAAGACCTGCATTTCCTGGAAGCGGTCCATGGTTACTCCTCTGTTTTTGATCCAGAACATGGCAACGTCAGTTGATCTTCGTTGGTTGATCTAAAACCCAAGAAGTCGAACCTCAGTAGATGCATATATAGCGGGAAGCCAATCATTACAAAAGTCGGATCGCTCCTGACCTTGGATGAAAGAAGCCAGCGGCCTCGTTGCTTAGTACAAAAAGTAATCAAAGAGCGGATGATAAAATTCGCATCACGAGGTTTTCGTGGCAAGGCTTCGTGCTGCGTGCCCCCCAGATAAAGTTAGATCAGGCATCAACAGTTGCGCCATTGAGATTCAGAAAATTCAGTGAAAATGGAAAATTAGCATCTCGGCGGAGGAAAAATGTTTTTTTGCGATTGCAACGAATTGGAGCTTACCTGGTTATATCCGCGATTTCATGAGCGGTTCAGAATAACCAAAACTAAACATATTAAACAATGGCATTACTCCGCATCTGCAAATAACACTTATGTATTTAATCAACAACTTAGACCAAAGGTAAATTATCTGACCAACAAAACAAAACAACCAACCGATCTCTCAACCGTCTTAATTTATTGTCAGAAAGCTCCGAAGTCAATGTAGGCTACTGTTGTAGGAAATAGCGCCAGAAAAAAGTGCGCAATCGAAATAAGAATATTTAATTTGACATTCACTTCGCCCTCTGCAAGAAATTATAGGCGTTGCGCAAAATGCAGTTTCAATTTATTGATGTACGCGACATCAGTGAACATTATTCGCTAGGTGGCAAACTAATTCCGCTTAAAGACATCATCAAGCGCAAGGACGAAATAGATGCTACCCGCCGAATAGTTTTTTATTGCACATCCGGCGTCAGGAGCAAAGCTGCCCTGCTGACACTTCGCGGCCTCAACCAGAAAACAGAACTATATAGCCTTGAGGGCGGTATCGAGCGATATCGAACGCTTTACCCTGATGAGCAATATTCTTCCGTTTCTTGAATTCCTCTGGTTACGCAGTCATCTTATCTGCATTAAAGGAACGTAAATGAGTGCCCATTTTTCAGGTAATGCGTGGGACTTTCCGGGCATCGACCGGCGTTTGCTGAAAATACAATTCAGCTTTTTGCTATTAGTTCTTGGAGGGCGATGCAATCAACTCGCGATAGCCTGGTGGACCTTACAGGAAACAGGGTCCGCGCTTTATTTTGCCAACATGATTGCCTGTTCCATCGCAACAGAGGTGTTAGCTAAACCCCTACTGGGATGGCTGGGAGATAAATACAACAAACTCCTGATCATCAAACTGGCTTCGTGGATCAGTTTGATGACTGCGTTTTTGATGGTGGTGCTGTGCTCAACTGGCATCTTCAATCCTTGGACAGTGGGCGCACTCATGATGATTAGCAGTGCAATTGTTGGTGTACGCGACCCTCTCCAAGCTTCAATCATCCCTTTGTTTGCAGCCGACGATAAAGTCTCTTTGGCCTTTCGGACCAAAAGCGTAATGTCATCCTTTTCAATTCTGCTGGGGCCAGCACTGGCTAGCGGGTTGATTTACGGTTTTGGTATTACGTTCGCCTTTGCCGCCGATTTTTTTGCGATTCTGATTGCCGCGGTATTGATTGCGAATATCCCGAACCATATAGGTGCCGCCGACCAAAGCGAAAAGCTTTCAGGTGCCAGTGGCTTCACCATGATCTATTCCGGTTTCAAAGTAGTTTTCCGAGTGAAGGTTGAATTTTATCTGGCCATCATCGCAATGCTTGTCAACTTTGCCCTGTTTCCGTTCTTCACCATCCTAATTCCGCTTTACGTTAAGGATGTCATCCAGTACCCCGTCACTTATATCGGGCTCCTGGATTCCTGCTTCGGGCTGGGCATTTTGGCGGGTAGTTACAAAATCATCGGCTGGTTATCTGACCGCATACCCCGTGACATGTGTGTATCTGCCGGCTTTGCATTATTGGGATCCAACCTACTGGCAGTCGGAACAATTTCATCCTCTCTCATCCTACCTATTGCCTTCTTCTGCGGTGGCATAGGCTTGATGTTAATCAACATCCCCACCTCGGCAGTAAGGTTATTGGCGATACCGAAGCTCTACCGCAACCGGATATTTGCCACGATTTCATTTCTTTCTGCCGCGGCCAGTCCATTGGGTAGTTTTGCTATGAATACCCTGATCGCCTATCTGGGCGTTGCTATGACAATCACGCTTTTAGGCGCAATGGTCGTGATGTTGTCTCTGTTGGTCTTTCTGATTCCCGATTTTAGAACTTTCATGCGTTCCCAAGATACGCTGCTCAAAGATGCTTACCTCAAAAAATACCCTAAAGCATTTGAGCATTGAAGTACTTGGCCACGCCCGGCACTTACAAACGGAGTTGCCTCATGATGTCCGACTACAAGGAACGACACGAATCTGTACAACACGAGCAGATTTTTTGCGGACAATATTATGACGACATGGGTTGTACAGGATTCCTGGGGGATCCTTCCAAGGATCGTATTTCGGTTCTGATGCTGGGTCTTTCAGATGGTGTGGCGCTCGCGCCGATCGGAGCCAGCACCAGAGTGAAAAGTCTGCTGGCCGTTGATCTGGATGAGACGGCTCTCGTGCGCAGCCTAAACAACCAGAAACGACTTTCAGACAATATCGACTTCGTCAGTGTGGTCGCCGATGCGGCGGACTTCCTAGTTGCCAGCCCCGATACATATGACGTCATTATTGTCGACCTTTATACACAAAACGGTTACGTCCCGATCGTGTTCGACCATGGGTTCCACCAACTATTGAAGAGCCGCCTTACTCCCCTCGGTCATGTGGTGTTCAACGGTTTTGGCGTCCCTATGAATTTGGACCCATTCAACGGCCCAACGCCCCAAGCTTGGCTCTCTCATTGCCTGAACGAAAGCTGGGGAGACATTCATTACCTACCCCACCGACGCAATGCGACCTTCTGGGCTCCGCTCCTACCAGGGAGTTTTTATGCGCCAGTGACCAGCTCTTTATGGACATCATGAACCTACGCCTGCGCTATCTAACACCAGTGGTTATTCGCAACGCATCGCTCGCGCCGCCAGCGCTGGACTTCGTCGGGATTGATTTGGAAGTAAGAAAACGATGGAGAGACTCTTTAGCAACCTTGTCTACATTGCTTCCAGTCTCGCTAAGGCTAAAGAAACCCAACGATCTTCGCGTATTACTTGATAACCCGGATGCTTGTCAGGCAATGCAAGAGCGATTGTTCAAGGAAAAGTCGCCATTGCGCACCACTTTGGCGTTGCTGATCGCAGGTGAAGTCAACTTCTCGGATCGAGATGTATCTTGGCTACCAGACTGGGTCGTATCGACACTGGAGAACAGTGTAGAGATCCACCCCCGGGAGTGGCTGGATGGTTTACTTCCTTACGCCTATGGCGTCATAACCCACAGAACCCGAGGAGATGCGTCCAAAGTGAAAGGATTTCAACGGGCTGTAGTGCGCTTGTCACATAACTTCTCCTCCGGACAAGGCGACAAGATAACTTAGGAGTCGACGCCAGCCGCCCCGAGTCATTGAGCTGATAGTTTCGAAATGCTTTTCGAAGCATCAACTAGCTGGCAAGAATATAGTTTGACACAATAGCCCCTGGAAACACTGGGCTTGAGCGTTCTCTTCAACCCTAACTCCGACAATATAGTTTGACACACGCCATGGCCTGTATCGAATACGAGCAGATCATGCAAACAATATAGATTGACACAAGCTTGCCAGCGGCCGCGCGAGTGATCGCTCAGCGGCCAAGAACAATCAAGTTTTTGTCTTCCCGACCATCGGACTCCGCTCCAAAAGCATTTTGGGCAAAAGCGATTAATCTTCAAGAGCTGATCGACAAATGCAAGGGGACCGTATGAACGTCTTGGACTTGCTCAACCCTGCGGTCGACAGGGTTCGTCGTGCCGGCGAACTGTTGTCCGCTGAATGGCATCGCACCGGTGGCCCTAGAGGACACGGGGACAAGGCAGTTATCGATTCTCAGATTGAAGTTCAGCTACGTTTGGAGTTACTCAATCTTCTGGATTGTGACTTCTGGGGCGAGGAAACCGGTTCCCACATGGCGGGCCATGAGTTCTGCTGGGTAGTTGACCCGAATGATGGGACGCGAGATTTCTTGCAGAAAATCCCTGGTTCTGCGATTTCAGTTGGGCTCCTCCATAATGCAAAACCAATTCTCGGGGTCGTTTACGCACCGATAACGCTAGATCTCGGTGAGGACTGTATCTATTGGGCAGAGGGGCAAACGGGGCTGATGCGTAACGGGCAATCAGTTCACGCTCCACTCGGCCAATTAACGCTGCAGCCTGGTAGTGCAGTGCTGGTGAGCACTGCCGCCGCCGGCAAACCAGAGCTCAACGCAGAGCTCTGTGCCCCAGCAGAGTTCATACCGATGCCCAGCGTAGCCTATCGTCTTGCCCGCGCTGCTGCAGGTGATGCTCTGGTTGGTACATCTTTAGTCCCCGTGTCCGCCCACGATGTGGTCGGAGGACACGCGTTGCTAATCGGTGCGGGTGGCGTGCTACTTAATCAGGATGGTGAACCGGTCTCTTATGAATCCGAAGACCGGATGAGGGAGGTTTGCTCGCGTTGCTTTGGTGGAGCGCCACAGGCGTGTCGCGAGCTCGCCACCAGGGATTGGAGCCGCTTGTTCCAGCAGTCATGAGGCTCCATCGTGACTACCGTCGGGCCTGCAGACGCTCAGCCTGTTGCCGCTCCCGAATCTCAGCCTGCTGTGCAATCACGGCCTGGATCTGGGCATAGAGCTGGGCATCTTCGTTGTCACGGTCAGCAACCGTCACAACCAGTGCATAAGGTTCTTTCTCCAAGACGTCTGGATGATTCCACTCGCGATCTTGCCTGATCACCACTACAAACCATTTTTCATCGGGATTGCGCCGCCGGAACGTCCAGCGTGAAGACTGAACGGTGCCGCGGCTTCGCTGCTGAGCCGTAATTTCACGATTGCCTGTTGCATCATCGTTGCGCGAAAGCACCTGGTTCTTGGGCGATACCATGTTGTAACTGGGGCACCCCTGGGCGAGGTGATAGACCTTGCTGTTCCGATTGCCAATGATTGCGCCGCCTCTGTGAGACTTTGGTGATTGAGCTGCAGCACCCCGGGCAGGAACAGCGCTCACGATTCCCTCGCGAGAAGGCTTGTGTCCTAAGCTCCAAGTGCGGTCACGGGTGATAAATAGGTTCGCGTGCCCCATCACGCTGGCGGTGCGGCGGTTCCACTCTTTCTCCCATGCTGACACCGGGTATTGCCGATCCCAGGCCATAAGCAGCTGCTGTTGCTGCTTGGACATGGATAGCCCGTAGCGGTCGTACATGTAAAAAGTGGAGCGCGCTACCAACCCCTTGACGTCATTACGCGGCTCGGCCGCTCGCCCCTTAAAATCCACGCGAGTGGGGCACGCGCCGTACTGCGGTGCAACTCCGGCCACCGTGCCGTACTGGAAGTTGCTGCGGTCGCCGTTCACCTCGCCAACTGAGGGGTAGAGATTGAATAGGTCTGCTTCCATCGCCCGGAACACAGGGTCATCAGCAATGCAGTTTTCTCGGCCTCCGTTCTGCCAGCATTGACGCTGATGTCCGAAAATCCACGCAGGGACGATGTGCTCCCATTCGATGCGAGCGGCGCGGGTCTGCTGAGCGCGAGTTTCGTAGCCGCACGATTCAGGATCGATCCTACCGCCGGACTTGCCGATCCATTCCCATTTACATCCACAGTACAACTCGCCATGCACGCTGGCCGACTGATCGAAGAACACGTTTTGTTTGGCGACTATTTTGGCGGCGGTAAATGTTGTTGGCGCATCGGCGTTTGCGTGGGAGATGAGGAGGAGCGAAGCAAGTAGCGCAGAAACAAAGCGGTTCATTTGAGCGGGGGCATCAGGAAATGGACGCGCATTCTACGGCGTGATTCGCTTTTGACTATCGAGAAACGAGAGATGTTTTCTACTACCTCAGGAGGGCGTCCCGTCTAATTCATAACAGAGGATGATTGATCTGTTCGATCAGTGCGGGACCCTCGTTCCGTACGTTGCCTACTGCTTTGCCTACCGGATGCCAGTCGAACTCCTCCACGCACAATCCATGCTCTAGAGCGAGATTCTCAGCGTCGCGCTGCGAAAGCTCGGGATCAATCCAGCGCGAAGCGCACTCCGGCGATAGCACCAATGGACGCCGGTCGTGGATGTCGAGCATCCCGGCATCACTGGATGAGGTGATGATCACAAAACCGTCACCATCACGCGGCTCCAGTGAGCCGCCTCGCTGGAATCTTCCAAGTGCTGCAAAAAACATCGGCTCGCCTGTGCGGAGCGTGGTGTAGTAGGGCTGCTTGAGCTTCGGGTTGGCCTCGTCCTTCTTCCACTCGTACCAACCGTCCGCCGGCACGATCGCGCGGCCGGTCTGCCATATATCGCGGAAAAACTTACTTGTCGCGGCTGTTTCCACCCTAGCGTTTATCGCTGGCGGTCGCTTCCCCTGCGCCCACAACGGGGCGTATCCCCACTTGACCGGTTCCATACGAAGGCCGTCGTCGTCCTGGTGAAGCAGTTGAACCATCGATTGAGGCGGTACGTTGTAGCGCCCGATAGGCTCAGGGTTTATGCCTCCACGTAACGGCAAGGGCAACTGCACTGCGATCCTGTCTAAGTACTCGTAGGCGACTCGGTACTGGGCGAAACGTCCACACATGATGACTCCGCACGTCTAGTTCAATTGACCGGGGATCACCTTAAGAATACTGTGTAAATATACAGTATTCTTAAGGTGCGTATCATGCCCGTCCACATCTTGGGACCTGCCGCTCCCTCCACAATTGCACTGCCGTTTTTCAGTTTTTGCGTGCCAGCAGGCTTTCCTAGTCCCGCTCAGGACCACATGGAGGGAAGCATCTCGCTTGACGAGATGATGAACATTCGGGCCCCGCACACTTACCTTGCTCGTGCCGATGGCGAGAGCATGATTCATGTAGGTATTTTCGACAGAGATATCCTGATAATTGACCGTGGGCGTGAGGCGGAGAAGGGCGAGGTAATTATCGCAGCGCTGAACAACGAGCCACTGGTCAAGATTTTCGACCGGGACGGTAGCCAGGTAATCCTGCGCTCAGCTAATCCGAAATTCCCGCCGCGATATTTGCTAGAAAGCGAAGAACTCTACGTATGGGGTGTGGTGCCATACAGCATCCGAATCCATGGCAAATATTGAGAGAGTGATCGCTCTCATCGATTGCAATTCGTTCTACGCCAGCTGTGAGCGCGTCTTCCGACCGGACTTGCGGCGTACCCCTATCGTTGTGCTCTCGAATAACGATCTGAAGGGTGCCAACTGTTAGCTAATCCATTACAGTCCGCCCCCCCTGATCGAGGTTTGTCCCGGCTCTTGATGGGAGATCACTAATAGGGGCTTGAAGGCTGTGGAATGAGGTTAGTGCTCGCGACAAAAGACCTGACGGTAGCCGGTCGATCCTTCAAAGGTTTCCCGCTCTTGGTTGGTTCAGATGGCTGGCCTGTGGAACCGGCTCAATCATTCCTATGGCACATCCTAGTCGAGTCAGGTGAGGCACTCAGTGTTCTGACGTGGGAGGCCTATGGTCGCCGTCTGTTCGACTACTTCGCCTTCCTGGAGGCTAATGGCCTGGCCTGGAATGAGGAGAGTCAGGCAGATGGCCTGAGCGTCCTGTCGCGATATAGAGACTGGTCGAGCGGTGAGCTGGAGCTAGATCCCAGCACACTGAATAAGCGACTGAACCTAATTGTGAGGTTCTACCAATGGGCCAAGCAGCGTGATCTGATCGCAGTTCTACCCTTTGGCGAGCGAAGGGTCAGAGCGACTCCGCACTCTGGCTTTCTCAGTCACGTAGCGCGTCCTAACGCCGCGAGTACCAAACCCTCAGTGATGGTGCGAGAGCGTAAGCGATTGACCAAATTCCTGACCAAAGATCAGGCAAAGGTTTGCCTCGCCCTTGATGCAGATCCGAGTCACCGGATCTTGTTCCATCTAATGGTTCGTACTGGCCTTCGCTCCTGCGAGGCTCGCACTTTCCCTCTCAAGTACATCTTTAATCCTCGGCTGAAGAAGGGCCTACGTCCTGGGCAAATGATCAGCGTGGCTCTTGAACCATCGGACATGCATCTCAAGTACAACCGTCCGAGGACAATTGACGTGCCTTGGTCGCTGATGGAGGAAATGTGGTCGTACACGCTTCATAAGCGCGAAGTACGGAAAGCGACCGGCAACGGACGCACCACGGCCTTGGTGCTGACCAAGGAGGGGCGGCAATACGCGAAAGACTCTATCGTCGACGTGATGAAAGCGTATGAGCGCAAGTGCGGCTTTTATGTTAGGGCCCATATGCTTCGCCATACCTATGGAACTTATACCCTTCTTGCATTGCGAAAAAGCCGAGATTTTAAAGGCGAGCCGTTACTCTATGTCCGAGACAGAATGGGGCACTCCGACATTCAAACAACAATGGTGTATCTGCATCTAATTAATCAGCTAGAGGCTCAGTCTGTTCTTGCCCATGAGGATGAGATAGACATGATGTTTATGGCCGGCTCTACTCCAAGCGCCTGAGGTACTACTGTTGGCCCGAAAGAAAAGCTATAAGGCCGAGATGCATTCGGTCACTAAAGGATTCGAGACCGTAGAGAATGAGCTTGTAATCGATCTCCCGAAAAATCCTCGGAATGTAACTAAAATTGATCACACTCAGTACATTGGGCTTGGCTTTGACGCATGGGCCATTCAGAGCACTCATGTAATCAGGGCGCTGGTCAATGGAGGGAACTTCTCTCTGGCTACTCTTGTAGGGTACTCCAGCTATGGCCTTCGATATTTCATGGCCTTCTTGAAAAGCGGAGCGATTGATTCACCACCGTCATCCCCCAACAGTCTAACTAGACGGCATCTTGATCGATATGTTTCTTGGTTGAAGCTAAAATATCCAAACGGGTCGACTGCAAAGAACTATTACACTTCACTGAGGTCATTGATCATCAGTCTAATTGAATACGGATTCATTGAGACAGACAAAGATAATTTTCTTCCAGTTGTTCCTTTCCCGAATAACGCGAAATCCACCAATGACGCGAAGCCGCTCAGCCTCTCGGAAATGCAGGGTCTTATAACTGCACTAAAATCAGACTTAATAGCTATTCATAAGGGGTTATTCCCTGGGAATGACGCTGAAGCAATGACGGTCTTGTTACTGATTACAGCCGCCAGATCTGGCATTAACACTACGCCGCTCCTAGAAATGTCTAGAGATGCGCTCCAGCCACACCCATTCATCCCTAATCTTCGACTTTTGAACACCGTAAAAAGACGCGGAAAGGGTGCTCAGAGCAAAACCATTCGACAGACGGGACTGCATGACGAATACAACTCAATTCCTTTAGATGGGGTTGCTGTTGTAAATAAGGCTTTGTCAATTTCTGAACCACTGGTTGGGTTTGCACCTGAGAATATTAAGTCGCATGTTTGGCTATATAGATCCGGACAGAATGGGCATGGTCATAAGATAGTCGCGCTTGCTTCCAGCACGTTATTTCAATCAACGAAGAGTATTTGTGCGCGACACTCTTTGAAGGATGATCAGGGCAAGCCGCTGATCGTTAATCTCAGTCGTCTTCGAAAGACTATGGAAAGTAGGCTTTGGAAGCTCAGCGGCGGCGACCTACTGGAAGTGTCCGCCGTGATGGGCCAGTCCCCTAGCGTCGCTGATAACCATTATTTGAAGATAAATGACGAGATCAGGGTTGAGGGAGCGATCTTCGTCGGATCGGCTTTCACCGATCAGCTGCGTGGCATCAATGTCACACCGACACCCCCAGGAGGCTGTAAAGATAGCCTCTATGGAAGCCTGGCGCCCAAAGATGGTGTCACCCATTGTTCCGAGTTCATTCATTGCTTGACATGTCCTAGTTACGCAATTGTCGGTACTCTTGATGACTTGTATCGACTGTTCAGCTATCAGCAGTTTCTGCGCGCGGAGATGGAGTATTTTTTAACGGATGAGTGGGCGGGATGGCGCAAACGCCAAGGCGATTTCATCAGGCTCATTGACGAGTTTACGTCGAGAAAATTTAATATTGAACTGATCGAGGCGGCTAAAGCCAAAGCGAAAATGTCCCCTCATCCGTTCTGGGGATGCAAGATTGAGTTTATGCGGAAAATTCGAGGGGGCGATCTTGTCGGCTAATAGGAACTCCAAGGCAGCTCTCAAGGCCTATGATGTACTGTTCGCGCAACCTGTAACAGCCTCGGGCCTAAGCAAGGCTGAGCGAGATGCGATAGTTGTTAGTGCGATTGTTAATGATCATGGCGAAACTTTTGTATTAAGCAGATTTGGTGATGCTCGGTGGGATCTTCGGCCATTCTTTGATCAATCTAACGTAAGCGAGGGGCACAAGTATGTCAGTTGGGACTTTAATCTCCCACCTGAGATGATTGATGACTGCAAGGCAGTCGCGTATGCATGGTTCAAGAGAGGGCTCCCAGGGTCAAAGCCACCTGTCGCCAGGGGGATCACAACTCTCGTCAGCGCCAGCGTAATTCCGTTCATTCGTTGGCTTAGTGGCTTGGGAATTGAACGGTTTTCCGATGTTCGGCCTATACATATCAGCAATTACATACATCATTGCAAGTCAGAATCATTGAGGCCGATGCCTCTTTATTCCAGGCTGCGGATAATTGATTTTTTATGGATTTTCTCTGTCGAAACCATTTCCCCTCTTCAGTATTTTCCATGGGGAGAGTCGTCCCTGTGGCGAGTTAGCGGAATTGGAGAAACAAGGGGCAGTTCAGCTGCTAATAAGAACACCGGTAGGACGGATATAATTCCACCAGACGATCAGGCGAAGATATTTAATTACTGCGAGCAGGTCGTCCATGAGGCGAAAGAAGATTTGATGGTCACCGGCATTGGCACCTTTACTCGCCGCAGCTCCAAAATGATTAATTGTCGTGATGCTGTCTTATACATCGCGTCAATTACCAGCGGCATGCGTAACGAAGAAGTCATCGGAATTGAAGTCGGTGCATGGCGAAAAGAGGTGGTGGATGGTGTTACTTACTGCTGGGTAATCACGACCGAGCATAAAACAGGAAAGGGGCGAGTCGAATATCTTGTCCCTGAGCTTACGCTGGATGCGTTAAATCTCTTTGCCATGTGCTCAACCCCAATGAGAAGAGAGCTTGAGGCGGAGTTGAGCGATCTTGAACTGTCGCCCAACTCAACTGACTCCGCTGATCTTTTGCTTCGATTGGAGAAGGCCAGAAAAGACTCGAAGAGACTGTTCCTCTGCTTGAATGGAAGCGGCAACAAAACCGAGCGTGTTGGACACATCGAAGTGCTCAGCGCCGCAGGTTCCAATGAGGCCTTCAAGCGGCTCGCAAAAGCCGCTGGAAGTGATTGGCCATTGCGGACTCACCAGTGCCGTCGCACCTATGCCCGGTGCTTTGTAGAGTCTCGTATGGGGCGTGCTTCGCTTGTATTCCTCAAGTGGCAGTTCAAACACAGCAGTATGAGCATGACTCAGCTCTATGCCTCCAACCCCCTTCAGGATCTCACGTTGTTCGATGAGATCCTCCAGCAGATGACCGAATTCAAAATCGACCTGATTGAATCTTGGCTCGACGATCAGCCATTGGCCGGAGGCGCAGGAGAGAGGATCGTTGAGTTGCGGGCTATTCCGGTCAAGAACAGGGCCGCTCTACTGGCCCAAACTGCGCCTCATGCGAATATTCGGGCGACTGGCCATGGCTGGTGCATTGCCACAGAGCGCGGATGCGGAGGTGCGGGCTTATACGAGGCGACACGGTGCCCTGGGTGCAAGCATTCGGTAATTGATGAGACATTCGCCGGCACTTGGCATGCTATCTACTCGCAACAGCGGGAGCTGATGAAAATTGAGGATGCAGGCCCAGCAGTAAGACAGCGTGCCGAGCGTGATTTGAAAGTCGCGCTCGATGTTATCAACAGCCTAGGCATATCCCCCCATGACGACGAGCAAGAAGGGGCTGTGAATGACTAAGCAAGCGACGGAGCCTCGCTCCACTGGACGATCTCGGCCAAAGACAACCGATGCACTCGACAAGGTCATCGATGGCATGGTCGAGGGCAACCAAAAGCTCAGCATCTCCTCAGTTGCCAGGGCCGCAGGAGTAACGCCGGGCCTTATCCATAACACCTACCCTGCGGTGGCGGAACGTATTCGCAACCTTATGGGCAAGTCGGTGCGCGCCCAGCGTGACTCCAAGCATCAAGCACTGATGAAGGAGAAAGAACTGAACAAGGCGCTCCGGGCGGAGAACAGCCTGCTTCTTGAGGAGTTAGCCAGGCTCGCGTCGGTGAACCAGCGCCTCATGATTGAGCTGGCCCAGTTGGATGGCGTTGCCCAAGGTAAGGTAGTTACGCTAGCACCGAAGCCTGGGGCTAAGTAGCCCCAGGGGCTTATTTCACCATCCGTAGCTGATCGATCCTGGTTGTATAGCTGGGGCTCAGCACCTCGTGCTTCATGTTCCACTCCGGGGTAACTGCTGCCGCATCGGTGGGGGCCTGCCTAACTCATGGTGGAATAGGATGCCCCCCGTGGCGTCGACGTGAGGGCTTAGCGAGGCGGTGTGCCCATGTGTTGCTGATGCTGCATCATCTGATCCATCATCATTTGCTGCATGCCCATGTACCTATCCATCATGTATTGATGCTGCTTCATCTGCTCAGGCGTCATCTGGGAGTAGTGGCTGCCCATTTGATCCCAGCCCATCATGTGACCACCTCCCATCATCTGACCGTCACCCATCATGTGGCCACCTCCCATCATCTGACCGTTACCCATCATATGGCCACCCATCATGCCCCCTCCGCAGCACCCCATCATTCCGCCGCCACGCATTCCGTTCATCATGTGCATTCCTTGCTGCATCATGGTTTGGTGCTCTTGCATCAGTTTCTGACGCTGTGCAGGGTCGCTAGCTTTCTGGATTTGGCTCATTTGCTCCTGCATTTTCTTGAGATTTTCTTGTGCCTTCGCCATCTCTTGGTCGAATTGCTCAACGCTTATCGGTTGCTGTTGGGCCGATTTAGCAGCGGTTGAGTCCTGCTGCGCGGAGGCTAATGCGGGGAAAAGCGCTGCCGCCAAAGCGACGGCGGCGAGTTGGGATGCTTTCATCTTCTACTCCTTGCAGCGGGTGATTGATCGAGGGTGAATCACTACTTTCCAATATAGACCTCAATTTTTGGCATAGCCTGACTGGGATCAATGGTTGACCCTGTACCTGCTACAGGGTGTATTTAGGCTGCCTACTTGTTAGGAGGTGAACGGGATGAGTGGTGACAAAGCTTGTGGTTGTGCGAATAGCGTTGCACCGTCGAATGAGGTGTCCACCCGAAGCAATGGGGCTGCGTGGGTCAGTGAGTTTTCTGTACCCAAGATGGACTGTCCCTCTGAAGAACGCATGATTCGCTTGGCTTTGGAGGGACTGGAAGGTATCGAGTCGTTATCCTTCGATCTCAGTCAACGGCGCGTTCACGTCTATCACTCGGGGGCGATAGATCTGCACGCTAACAAGCTCGATTCCTTGGGCCTTGGCTCGACCCTGATAGGTACGCGGGCTTGCGCACCAAGCGAGGTCGCGGAGAGAGGGAAAGCTGACGCCCAGGAGGCTCTAGACGAGTCCAGAGTGCTTAAAGCTTTGTTGGGTATCAACGCTCTTATGTTTGTAGCCGAGTTGGTTCTTGGGGTTATTGCTGAGTCCACAGGGTTGATTGCGGATTCACTGGATATGTTCGCCGATGCCGCTGTTTATGGCCTTGCCTTCTATGCCGCTGGACGGAGCAAGGGTCTACAGCTTAAGGCCGCACATCTGTCGGGCTTTCTACAAATAGCGCTCGCGTTAGGCGTTTTATTGGAAGTTGTGCGCAGATTTATTTTCGGCAGCGAACCTGAGTCATTGTTGATGATGGGGGTTGGCCTGGTCGCCCTTGTGGCCAATGTTGGCTGTTTGCTCTTGATATCAAAACACCGGAATGGTGGCGCTCACATGCGAGCAAGCTGGATATTCTCAGCAAACGATGTATTGGCCAACCTAGGGGTTATTGTTGCTGGCTTACTGGTTATGCTTACGGGTTCGCCTTATCCCGACCTTGCCATTGGTTTTGCTGTCGGGCTGCTTGTCCTCAACGGTGGTCGGCGAATTCTTGCCATGAAGGCTTGATGATCGTGCTCAAACCTCCGCCCATTAAGCAACGTGGAGGTTTAACCGGGAGGAAATTAATCTTTCTTTTTTCGATCTACCTAAAGGACGTGCTCACGCGCTTGCCAACCCTGAAAGCCAGCGCCTTGATCGAGCTGTTGCTGCACAGCTGGGCTCCCCGGCAGGGCGTGATGCCCCGTTCGCCTAGCTAGATGTATGCGTCCGGTTGATTTCTGTACGTCGGCACGATGGTGCCCACTTACCGTGAGCAAACGCTCTTTTCTGCCACCTCAATCAGATCGGCCTTGCCAGCTTGCGGGCGACTGTACGCATGACCTGCTGGGATGACGATGGTTGCGTTGGCGTTCGAACAGTGGTCGTGAAGGGTTTCAAGAGGCCTCGAAAAATTGAAAAATTGTTAGTCTTGTAAAATGCTTATAAAACAGTATGTTACAATCTACTAACTGTTAGAGTCATTCAGATATAACGATGGCTGTGTGATCGCGCGTTCAGCCGAGGCCAAGCTACTGGGCATCAAGATGGGCGCGCCGTACTTCCAGATCCGGCGTGACCTGGAGCGCTGGGGCGTGGTGGTGTTTTCTAGCAACTACGCGTTGTACGGCGACATGAGCGAGCGAGTGATGACGGTCATCGAAAGTCTGGTGCCGGCTGTAGAGGTCTACTCAATCGACGAGTCATTTGCGGATCTGACCGGTGTGCCGAACACGGAAGCGCTTGGCAGGCGAATCCGCGCCGATGTACTGCGCTGCACGGGCATCCCGGTTGGAGTGGGGATAGCCGGAACGAAAACACTCGCCAAGTTGGCTAACCATTCCGCAAAGCGGTGGCAGAAACAGACCGGCGGGGTTGTAGAGCTGCTCGACCCAGTGCGCCGCGATAAGGTGCTGCGGGTGACCAACGTTAGCGACGTGTGGGGCGTTGGGCGTCGGATGACTGAACACCTGAACAAGATGGGCATTCGCACAGCCTGGGACCTGGCCAGCGCGGATGCATGGACTCTGCGCAAGCAGTTCAGCGTAATGATTGAGAAGACTGCCCGTGAGCTGCGCGGCACGCCGTGCCTTGATCTGGAGGAAATGGAGGCTCCCAAACAGGAGATTTGCTGCTCGAGAATGTTCGGGAAGCGTCTGCGCGAGCTAGAGCCGATTAAGGAGGCGGTCGCGGCGTACGCCGCCAGGGCCAGCGAGAAACTGCGGAAGCAGCAATCGATGTGCAAGCGCGTACGAGTGAGCATCCGCACCGGCATGTTCAATCCCGACGAGCCCAAGTTCGCAAAAGGGGTAGTGTGCGAGCTGCCGTACCCCACTGATGACACCCGGCACATCACTCGGGCGGCTATTGCAGGTCTGGAACACGTTTATCGGGACGGCTTCTCTTTCAGCAAGGCCGAGGTCCTTTTGATGGACCTCCGCCAGCGCGGCGAATATACCGCTGACCTCTTCACCGAAACCCAGCCTGCCGCCTCGGAGCGCGTCATGGGCGTGCTCGATGCGATCAATGCCAAGTGGGGCCGCAATACCCTGAGACCAGGCCGAATAACTACGACGCCGGATTGGGGAATGCGACGGGACATGATGAGCCAGAGTTTCACGACCAGGCTGGATCAGCTATGGGTGGTTCGCTGCAACTAGGGGAGCGGATGTGACACTTCCCAACTGTCGGAGGGATGACGGGAAAAGTTAGTTTGATATGGGGTTCAGCAATGTCTGCTCTCGGCCCAGAGTGTGTAAAAACCCTTTCTTATCGTGCGTGCTTCAGCCCATTGCTCCTGAGCATGGCAATTTCCCGATTATTTACCGCGATCAGCGCCGGTAACGCTTCAGAGCGCGTATGAAGCGCTTTGGCACCTCTTGGGGCAGTAAAAGCTGGGCTTTTACGCCGCCATCGCCTTCAACAAGCCTTCGGTGCCGATGATTTTCATCACCCGCTTCAAGTTGTAGGCGAGCACATTCAAGCTCATTTCTGCGCTCACCCCATTCAGTTTTCGAGTCAGGAAGTGCGTTGCTCCCATCCATTGTTTGAGCGTCCCGAAGGGATGCTCAACAGTCCGTTTTCGAACCCGCATCATCTCCGGTGCTTGGTTCAGCCGGCGTTGCATTTCCTCCAGCACCGCTTCATGTTCCCAGCGCCTTACTCGACGATTTGTGCTTGGCGTGCACTGGGTTTTCAGCGCGCAACTCTGGCACTTTGAACTCCAGTAACAGTGCATATTCATGCCTTTCTCAACGCTGGAGAATCGCCAAATCAGTGCCTCTCCAGCCGGGCATGTATATTCGTTTTTCGTCGCGTCATAAACGAAGGCATCTTTGTTGAACCGGCCATCAGCCTTGGCGCTTGAAGTCATCGGCTTTGGCACATAAGCGGTGATGTTTGCATCGTGACAGGCGAGGATTTCTTCACCCTTGAAGTAGCCTCGGTCGGCGACTACCGACAATGTTTCTGCGCCAATGGCTTCCCTAGCTTGCTTGGCCATCGAGCTGAGTTGGTCGCGGTCAGAACCTCTGTTGGTGACCTCATGAGCAACAATCAAATGGTGCTGCGTATCGACCGCCGTCTGCACGTTGTAGCCGACGATACCGCTGCCGCGCGTCATCATCGAACGGGCATCCGGGTCGGTCAGCGAAACCTGTTTGTCAGGGGAATCGTTGAGCTGAGTTTCGATCCCTTGGAGCTCTTTCATCTGCGATTTGAGCTTGGCGATTTTATCTTCCAGGCTGGCAATGTCTGGCGCGGAGGCGCTAGGAATCTGTCGATCAGCCGCATCGAGCGCAGCCAAATAACGGCCGATGCTCGCCTCGATTTCTTCCATGCGCCGCTTCAGTTTGGCGCTGGTGAAATTGCGGTCACGGTTGTTCACTGCCTTGAATTTGCTGCCGTCGATGGCAACCAGGTTTTCGTCAAACAACCCCAACTGCTGGCAGAGCAAAACGAACTGGCGGCAGACGCCGCGAATGGCCTTGCTGTTGTCTTTTCGGAAGTTGGCGATGGTCTTGAAATCGGGCATCAAACGCCCGGTTAGCCACATGAGTTCGACGTTGCGCTGGGCTTCTCGCTCCAGACGTCGGCTCGATTGAATTCGGTTTAGGTAACCGTAGATGTAGATCTTCAGCAGGATCGCCGGGTGGTAGGCAGGTCTGCCGGTTTCGGCTGGAATGACGCCATCAAAACCTAGATTGGCCAAATCGAGTTCATCGACGAAAACGTCAACCACCCGAACCGGATTGGTATCGCTGACGTAGTCGTCGAGGCTTTCGGGAAGTAAGGTGCTTTGACCTCGATGTTCACCCTGGATAAACCGTTTCATGGGCGTCCCTTGCGATGAGATTCTCGGAAATCATAGCAAGGGTTTACCGGGATGTTTTTACACACTCTGGGCCAAAAGGAGACGTACAGGTGGGCCAATCACAACGGGGCAGCCCACGAAACGATTTCAGCTTCTGTTGATGCCATTCCCTGATCGATTTGTCAGAGGCTGCAGCCTTAAATGCGGGCAATTAGGTTGGGAGTAGCACCCGTAACTGTTGTGTAGTTAACTGTGGCCTGCACAGAAGCAGCTTGCATTCCGCTAAACAAAGCGTGAAAGCCGACCCCACCTGAGAGAAGGGAATCCAGTGAATATTACAGAGTCCATCATCCACGGGATTGAGAAAGCCCGAGACACGTCAGGCCCAGGTAGCGCCACTGTGGTCCCCCGACTGACTCCGTTGCCGCTAGACGATCGACTTCAGAATCTGGGGGATGATGTGCTGAAGCTGTATGGGAGACTCAGTAACGGCTACGGGACTCTAGGCGCCAACCATATGATCCATATCTTCCCTAAGATCCTGACCGACTACCATGCCGGGAAAACTGATCTGGTGGCAATGAGTAAACTTTGCACCGAAGTTATTTCGACAGAAATGGCGAACAGCAGGTTGACTACCACAAGCTATCCTGTGTTCATCCGGTATGAGAATCAGGGGCGGGACTGGCTACTGATTGCGATGCTGAAGCTTAAAGAGGGAGTAGGGATAGATAGTACGACGCTCGACTTAAACGACTCGCTTTTCTTTGATGTTAGCAATCTGCGCGAGGCGGCGCGGATCGATATTGAGAAGTGGCAAAACGATGAACAACCTTACCTTTCCTTCATTAAAAAAGGAACAGGCGCTGAAGGCGACTCATCCGCATACTTCAGGCAGGCACTCGCATGCATTGATTACACGGACTCCAAATACAACACGCAAAAGCTTATCGAAACGATAGATTCATATTGCGAAGAAAATGAGTTCGCCGCGGCGGAGCGCCAATCCATTCGCGCCAAGGTTTACGAACACTGTAAAGAAATGAAGGACGATGACAAACCAGTTCATTTGGTAGCACTTTCAGCGTTCATTAACCCAGAAGAGCCCGCTTCGTTTATCGAGTATGTCAAAGACAATAACGTTGAGATTCACGAAACTTTCTCTCCGCACAGTAGCAGCATTAAGAAACTGCAGCGCTATACAACAAAGTTTGGCACTATAAGTCTTGGGTTTGATGTTGAGGATATATTCAACGAAAGAGTATATCTAGACGACGACGAAGAAAGCATTATCATCAGAAATCCCCCAGTCGATCTGATAGCAAGAATAAAAAAAGAGAAAGGTATAGATCCAGAAGACAACGAAGAATGAGATGAACGATTTAGAGCTCGCTATTCATTTAAGCAAGAAAATAGCAGGGCCCGTTTCTTCTGGCCGGGTGCTGTCTGGTCGCCTTCCGCAGGCAGAATATGCGAGTATTCACTCAGACCTCGAAAAAAGCGGATTGGAGGCTCAGTACGATCAAAGGATTGAGCAACTATCTTTTAAGTTGCCGTCCCAAGATGATTTAATCTTTGCCAGCTGTTTGGAAGATTTGATTTCGGCTCCGTCTCGCCAAGCACGCGTGCCGAAAGAGTTTTATTTGTCTGATATTGACTACCACTACAAGGGTGGAGAAAACGCACCCGACCGGATTGTACAGTATTATCTAGATACTGCTCGTTTTATCCAAGAAATCGCTAAAGTCGCGGATCATTCGGTATTGAAAGGAAAGTTAAAAGCCATTTTCTTACATGGCCAGAAAATCGAGTTATCTCTAGGCTACACCGTTAATGATCTCCGTCCCCTCGATGGCTGCCAAGATTTTTATGCCGAATTCGTTAATGCTCAGATTCATAAAGAACAAAAGTCCTCAATCATAAAATCAGTTCTGATTGAAATGTTGAAGACAAATGAGCTCGACAGACTAACACTTCCCTGTCTGCTTAAACGGTTTTCGGAATTTGTAGAACGCGTCAATGCGAATTATCAGTTATACGTCTCTGAGTTTTCTTTTGAAAAAATAAGAGATCAAGTCGAGAAAGAAAAGCTTGACTTTATGCTTAAGCTGAATAAGGTTTTTTCTGAGATACAGAATCAACTTCTCGCCATACCGGTAGCTTTAATACTTATTGGAAGCCAGACAGCGCCGACGGAAAGCATATCTCTTCATAATATATTCATTTTTTTGGGTAAGCGGATTAAATGGTTGATCTTACCTTTGCATGAGAGTGAGACAGACCGGCATCTCATCGGATTATCTGGTTGATGCTTCACCTACTGCTGGTGCATGTTTCCTTCGCTAATTCCAGCAAGAACCCCACACGCCTCAACTTCCCGGTCATCGTTGCAACTCGCTCTCAGTGAAACGAGTTGTTTCTCAAGCGCTTGCAGAGCGGTTATCTGCGACCGCACATGAGAGATGTGATCATCGAGCAAGGCGTTGACGGCGGTACAAGGCTGATGAGGGTCGTCCTCATAGCTCTGTAGTTCGTGAATCTCAGCCAGTGACAGGCCCAGGATTCTGCAGCGACGGATGAAGGCCAGCCCCTCACCATGCTTCTCGGTATAGACACGGTAACCGTTGTCCTGCCGATCAGGCGGCGGCAACAAGCCCTGCTGTTCATAGAAGCGGATCGTCTGTGTTTCGACCCCTACCAACTGCGCCAACTGACCAATGCGCATCAGCCTCCTCCCCAACGGATTCTTTACTCTATTGACCTTATAGTAGCTTTATAGTTTTAAATGGTACCACAACATTGTTCAAATGGAGTCGTATCATGAGCAAATCCTGTGGTGGCGCCTGTGGCGGTGATGCAACGTCCGCAGCGGATACCGATATACAGGCCTCCTCCGAGGCGCCAGGGAGATGGGTCAGTGTTTATGCCGTGCCGAAGATGGACTGTCCATCAGAAGAACGAATGATTCGCCTAGCCCTGAACGGCTTTGAGGAGATTCGGGCGCTGTCCTTCGACTTGTCGAACCGCCGGCTGAAGGTCGTGCATGACGGCGAGGTCGAGCCCGTCACCTCGAAACTGAAGACCTTGGGGCTAGGCGCCTCGCTTCAGGAAACCGTCGCTGCAAATCCGGAGACCATCAAGGCCGCCGAGTTTTCGGCAGCTTCTGCTAAGCAAGAATCCGGGACCCTGCGCTGGTTGCTCGGCATCAATGCACTTCTGTTCGTGGTGGAAATGACTGCCGGTCTGATCGCCCGGTCCACCGGCCTGATTGGAGAATCCCTGGACAATTTTGCCGATGCGGCGGTGTACGGGCTTGCCCTTTATGCGGTTGGACATAGCGTGAAAATGCAGGTACGTGCCGCGCATCTTGCTGGTGTACTGCAACTGATCTTGGCTGTGGGCGTGCTCGTAGAGGTGGTGAGACGCTTTGTATTCGGTAGTGAGCCTGAATCGCTGGTGATGATGGCTATCGCATTCGTCGCATTGATTGCCAATACCAGTTGTCTGCTGCTCATATCCAAACATCGGGAAGGCGGGGCGCACATGAAGGCAAGCTGGATATTCTCGGCCAACGACGTGGTGATCAACCTGGGGGTCATCACCGCCGGCGCCCTGGTCGCGTGGACCGGTTCCAATTATCCGGATCTGATTATCGGCACCATCGCGGGGGGCATTGTACTTAACGGTGCCAGACGCATTTTGGCGTTGAAGGGTTAAATAATGCTCATTATTGGCAAAAAGCTCTCGCCGTATGCCCTATTGTCCATATCGGGCCTGCTGGCAGCGTCTGATCAGGCTGTAAAGTGGCTGGTGCAGCAATCAATGGCCTATGGCGAGTATGTTTCGGTGACCCCGTTCTTTAACTGGGTGCACCTATGGAACACCGGTGCCGCATTCAGTCTTTTTGCGAATGGTGGAGGCTGGCAGCGCTACTTTTTTATCGGAATCGCGGTAGTGGTCTCGATTTTTCTGATCAAGCTGATCCTTGAAAATCGTCATAAAGGAGAAGCCATCGCTTACAGTCTTATCCTCGGTGGCGCCATGGGCAACCTGATTGACCGGGTCTTTCGCGGCTATGTTGTGGATTCCTTTGATTTCTATTGGCGAGACTGGCATTGGCCGGCCTTCAACCTGGCTGATATTGCAATTGTCCTCGGTGCCTTACTTTTCGTTTCCAGCAGCTTGTTGGGTAAAAAAGCAAACACCAATGCCGAGTCGGATGGATCTGACTGACACCTACGCCTATACAACACCATGACCGAACTTCCCGACAACATCCTTCACCTGCCGCAATACCAAGTACTGGGCTGCAAATCAACCGACGACGAAATGCACTTCCAGGTGGACGTGCCCGATCCCATCGCCTGCGAGGAATGCGGCGTGCAGGGTGAGTTCGTACGGTTCGGCAAGCGTGACGTTCCCTATCGTGATCTGCCCATCCACGGCAAGCGGGTCACTCTCTGGGTGGTCCGCCGCCGATACACCTGCCGGGCCTGCAAGACAACATTCAGGCCCCAGCTACCGGAGATGGTGGACGGATTCCGTATGACACTGCGGCTGCATGAGTACGTGGAGAAGGAATCCTTCAACCACCCCTACACCTTTGTGGCGGCACAGACCGGCCTGGACGAGAAGACGGTGCGCGACATCTTCAACGCCCGCGCCGAGTTCCTGGGGCGCTGGCACCGCTTCGAGACGCCCCGCATCCTGGGCATTGACGAGCTATACCTGAACAAGCGCTACCGCTGCATTCTGACCAACATTGAGGAGCGAACCCTGCTCGACCTGCTGGCCACCCGCCGCCAGGACGTGGTGACCAACTACCTGATGAAGCTGAAAGACCGGCAGAAGGTCGAGATCGTCAGCATGGACATGTGGAACCCCTACCGGGCAGCGGTCAAGGCTGTGCTGCCCCAGGCCCGTATCGTGGTCGATAAGTTCCATGTGGTGCGCATGGCCAACGATGCCCTAGAGAGAGTGCGCAAGGGCCTCAGAAAGGAGCTGAAACCGTCCCAGAGCCGGACTCTCAAGGGAGACCGGAAAATCCTGCTGAAACGCGCTCACGAAGTCTCAGACCGGGAGCGCCTCATCATGGAGACCTGGACAGGCGCGTTCCCGCAACTGCTGGCCGCCTACGAGCACAAGGAGCGCTTCTACGGCATCTGGGACGCCACCACACGGCTCCAGGCAGAAGCCGCCCTGGACGAGTGGATAGCCACCATCCCGAAGGGCCAAAAGGAAGTCTGGAGCGATCTGGTCAGGGCAGTGGGAAACTGGCGCGAAGAGACCATGACCTACTTCGAGACGGACATGCCCGTCACCAACGCTTACACGGAGTCCATCAACCGACTGGCCAAGGACAAGAACCGTGAAGGGCGCGGTTACTCCTTCGAGGTGATGCGGGCACGAATGC
This sequence comes from Pseudomonas sp. PP3, assembly GCF_905336995.1. Taxonomy (NCBI): domain Bacteria; kingdom Pseudomonadati; phylum Pseudomonadota; class Gammaproteobacteria; order Pseudomonadales; family Pseudomonadaceae; genus Pseudomonas; species Pseudomonas sp. PP3. The sequence continues at coordinate 6,365,326 of NZ_HG995459.1, forward strand.
TCTACACCACGAAGCACAAGAAGAAGGCACCGACTGCGAAGGTCTCTCCTTTCTACAAGAAAACCATCGGTTACGGACTGCCGGACTTCGCAGAGGAACTCAACTACGGAGTCGATCTATCAACCATCTGAGGGTGGTATCAGATTGATGGGGTGAAGGTGCCCCATCAACCATTAAATCCGTATACCCCAATAAGTTAGATAGGAAAAGGCGACTTAGACGCTGCTTCCGCGCCGTCCAAACACTCTGTTATATGAATGATGCTAATTGTGATGTCAGCGATGAAGCGCTGATACATGAATAGGACACCAGTCAGACCGGCAAGCTCGTTCGGTGTCAGCATGGACATTAGCTCCGACCGCTGAACACCAGCAGAGCCGGGCAGTCCACGCACCAGTTCCCGCGCCCGGGTTACCAGCTCCCGTGACTTGGCATCATACTGCTCGGTGCGGGCAACCGGTGCGAGCACTTCATCTGTAACAATCTGCAGTACCTTCGGCCAATTGGCCAGCGCTTGGAAATCACTTGCCGGACCGTGATGATAGTGAAGGTCAGCCACCCGCTTAAGGAGCCCTTGAACCTCGGTGGATGCCTTGGTGGCATCGACAAGCGGCAAAAGCGGATCCATACCTTTTGGATGCCCCTTCGGGATGGATGCTCGAAGCTCGGACGAAACCTCAGCTCCTCCCACCGGCCGCATCTGCATGCTTTCACTCAACGCGGTAATGAGCAACAGATATTTTGGATTACCATAGTTAAACGCATAAAGCACGCGTCTAACCTTCTCAATTTCTCCGTCATCGAATCCTGCAGCGTACAACCGTTCTTTTAAGTTCGGCAATGGACCGATGTTGAGTAGGGAGCGCTCGCGCAGCTCGTCAGCGGCTTGCTCAGCGTAGCGGGTAATGAGTGCTTCTGCGCTGCGGCGCCATGCAAGTGGCAGGTAACCTGGAAATGTAGCAAGCACTCGGCAACCGAAGGCGACCCAAGGCACGCGTAACGTTAGGCGAATATCTTCATAGGTCGATTCCATTTCTCCAGACACATCAAGCTGGGAAAGTTGCGGAAAGTATGCAGGGTTGGTCATTGTGTGGGCTCTCCTATCCATAAATGCTTGGTCCGTAAGTCAGCAAAATCGCCGAGTCAGGGGCGTCATATTGGACGCCCAGCTTATATAGCAAGGCCCGTGCCATATAAATTTACTCTTTAAAATCAAATGCTTATGAAAGACAGCCAGTCATTCAGCAACTGTGTTAGGTTCATTTCTGATCCGCGCAAACCATATTTGACCTGACTGTCAATTGCGCCTATGGTTAATCAATAAGTCACCAAAAGAGCGCACCCACAACAAAGCAATCTCTTAAAGGAAATATGAGGATGAGCAAATCAACCTATGACGTTCTTAGCACCGTCCTGGATGCATTACCGATTGGTGTTGTGGAAGTGCATGGTGACACGATCTTGGCAATGAATCGCGTCGCCCGAAGCTTGTTTGGCGGCCGGTACGATTCATTGGCGCAACTAGAGCAGGAAAATGCATTGATGGTGAGCATGATCACGACAGAACCGAACAATGGTAACCGGTGGGTAAATATTGATGGCGCGATCTATTACCGCGATCAACTGCCCTCTGATGAGGGAAAGGTCACCCTGCTTGTTCCCGTGGCCTACATGGACTTGCGCAATCCAGAACTGCAGGAATTGCGGCAGAAATACGAGGATTTCCTAGAGATTTTTCACAATTGCTACGATGGCATCTATGTCGCCGACGGCAGAGGTAAAACCTTATGGCTGAACGAGGGATTCGAGCGTGCTTACGGTGTCAGTCGGGACCAGTTTATTGGCCAAGATGCGAGAGAACTCGAGCGTCGGGGCTACGCTAAGCCACTCATTACATGGCGAGTCATATCGACCGGAAAACGGATCACGGTGGTCCATAAAACCAATACCGGCAAAAGTGTGCTCGCGACCGGCATACCGCTTTTCGACGAAAGCGGGAAGGTGCGAAAAGTGATTGTCAATTCACGCGACATGACTGAGTTGCATCAGCTACGCGAGCAGCTCAATCAGGCTGAAAAAAATATCGCCCGCTACGAGTCCGAACTGGAGCGGCTGCGACGCGAAAGCGGCACCGTGCAGATTGATGGATTCGTCTGGAAAAGCGACAAGATGCGCTACGTCTTACACTTGGCGCAACGACTGGCCAAGGTCGATACGGCATTACTCATCACCGGTGAATCCGGCGTGGGAAAAGAAGTGATCGCCAAGCTGGTACACAATGAAAGTGACCGAAAGGAAGGCCGGCTAATCAAGATCAATTGTGGCGCCATTCCTGAACAATTGCTTGAGTCGGAACTGTTTGGCTATGAAAAAGGCGCATTTACCGGATCGAATAAGCAGGGAAAGCCTGGCCTGCTTGAGCTCGCTGACAAGGGAACGCTTTTTCTAGATGAAATCGGCGAGATGCCGTTGGACCTTCAAGTCAAACTGTTACAGGTCTTGCAGGATAAAACCTTCACTCGTGTTGGCGGCACCATTACGGTCCATGTTGATTTTCGGGTAATTGCAGCCACGAATCGCGATCTGGAAGAGTTAGTGCGCGCGCGCACCTTCAGAGAAGATCTTTTTTATCGCCTAAGCGTAGTGCCACTGAAAGTCCCGCCTCTGCGGGAGCGGCAAGAAGACGTTGTTCCACTTCTGGAGCATTTCCTCGCCGAGTTTAACAAGCGCCATCACTTTTCTAAGCGATTTTCCGAAGGCGTCATGCAGCAGCTTTTGGAGCACTCATGGCCGGGCAATGTGAGAGAGCTGCGCAACCTCGTGGAACGTTTAGTGGTAATTTCACCCACCGATATCATTGGCACAAACTCACTTCCGGAGAAGCTAGCGCCTGGATTTTCTGAGGACTTCTCTGCAGGCTTGGATTTCCAGGCGGCCGTTGCGGCGTACGAAAGAAAGCTTGCCCGGGCCGCCATCGACAAGTATGGAAGCATTAGTGAAGCGGCCAAAAATTTAGCCATCAGCGAGTCAACCGTCAAGAGAAAGCTGCGCATGGATGCTGAAGCCAGCGATTTGAATGCCGACTAACATCTTCCTTCTGCAACGTTTAGTAATTGCGATCTGATCTGAAAGTTCCCGGTTTGAGGTGCGTGATTGTCAGGCCAAATTCGGTTGTTTAATGGGGTAAGCGGATTAAATGGTTGATCTTACCTTTGCATGAGAGTGAGACAGACCGGCATCTCATCGGATTATCTGGTTGATGCTTCACCTACTGCTGGTGCATGTTTCCTTCGCTAATTCCAGCAAGAACCCCACACGCCTCAACTTCCCGGTCATCGTTGCAACTCGCTCTCAGTGAAACGAGTTGTTTCTCAAGCGCTTGCAGAGCGGTTATCTGCGACCGCACATGAGAGATGTGATCATCGAGCAAGGCGTTGACGGCGGTACAAGGCTGATGAGGGTCGTCCTCATAGCTCTGTAGTTCGTGAATCTCAGCCAGTGACAGGCCCAGGATTCTGCAGCGACGGATGAAGGCCAGCCCCTCACCATGCTTCTCGGTATAGACACGGTAACCGTTGTCCTGCCGATCAGGCGGCGGCAACAAGCCCTGCTGTTCATAGAAGCGGATCGTCTGTGTTTCGACCCCTACCAACTGCGCCAACTGACCAATGCGCATCAGCCTCCTCCCCAACGGATTCTTTACTCTATTGACCTTATAGTAGCTTTATAGTTTTAAATGGTACCACAACATTGTTCAAATGGAGTCGTATCATGAGCAAATCCTGTGGTGGCGCCTGTGGCGGTGATGCAACGTCCGCAGCGGATACCGATATACAGGCCTCCTCCGAGGCGCCAGGGAGATGGGTCAGTGTTTATGCCGTGCCGAAGATGGACTGTCCATCAGAAGAACGAATGATTCGCCTAGCCCTGAACGGCTTTGAGGAGATTCGGGCGCTGTCCTTCGACTTGTCGAACCGCCGGCTGAAGGTCGTGCATGACGGCGAGGTCGAGCCCGTCACCTCGAAACTGAAGACCTTGGGGCTAGGCGCCTCGCTTCAGGAAACCGTCGCTGCAAATCCGGAGACCATCAAGGCCGCCGAGTTTTCGGCAGCTTCTGCTAAGCAAGAATCCGGGACCCTGCGCTGGTTGCTCGGCATCAATGCACTTCTGTTCGTGGTGGAAATGACTGCCGGTCTGATCGCCCGGTCCACCGGCCTGATTGGAGAATCCCTGGACAATTTTGCCGATGCGGCGGTGTACGGGCTTGCCCTTTATGCGGTTGGACATAGCGTGAAAATGCAGGTACGTGCCGCGCATCTTGCTGGTGTACTGCAACTGATCTTGGCTGTGGGCGTGCTCGTAGAGGTGGTGAGACGCTTTGTATTCGGTAGTGAGCCTGAATCGCTGGTGATGATGGCTATCGCATTCGTCGCATTGATTGCCAATACCAGTTGTCTGCTGCTCATATCCAAACATCGGGAAGGCGGGGCGCACATGAAGGCAAGCTGGATATTCTCGGCCAACGACGTGGTGATCAACCTGGGGGTCATCACCGCCGGCGCCCTGGTCGCGTGGACCGGTTCCAATTATCCGGATCTGATTATCGGCACCATCGCGGGGGGCATTGTACTTAACGGTGCCAGACGCATTTTGGCGTTGAAGGGTTAAATAATGCTCATTATTGGCAAAAAGCTCTCGCCGTATGCCCTATTGTCCATATCGGGCCTGCTGGCAGCGTCTGATCAGGCTGTAAAGTGGCTGGTGCAGCAATCAATGGCCTATGGCGAGTATGTTTCGGTGACCCCGTTCTTTAACTGGGTGCACCTATGGAACACCGGTGCCGCATTCAGTCTTTTTGCGAATGGTGGAGGCTGGCAGCGCTACTTTTTTATCGGAATCGCGGTAGTGGTCTCGATTTTTCTGATCAAGCTGATCCTTGAAAATCGTCATAAAGGAGAAGCCATCGCTTACAGTCTTATCCTCGGTGGCGCCATGGGCAACCTGATTGACCGGGTCTTTCGCGGCTATGTTGTGGATTCCTTTGATTTCTATTGGCGAGACTGGCATTGGCCGGCCTTCAACCTGGCTGATATTGCAATTGTCCTCGGTGCCTTACTTTTCGTTTCCAGCAGCTTGTTGGGTAAAAAAGCAAACACCAATGCCGAGTCGGATGGATCTGACTGACACCTACGCCTATACAACACCATGACCGAACTTCCCGACAACATCCTTCACCTGCCGCAATACCAAGTACTGGGCTGCAAATCAACCGACGACGAAATGCACTTCCAGGTGGACGTGCCCGATCCCATCGCCTGCGAGGAATGCGGCGTGCAGGGTGAGTTCGTACGGTTCGGCAAGCGTGACGTTCCCTATCGTGATCTGCCCATCCACGGCAAGCGGGTCACTCTCTGGGTGGTCCGCCGCCGATACACCTGCCGGGCCTGCAAGACAACATTCAGGCCCCAGCTACCGGAGATGGTGGACGGATTCCGTATGACACTGCGGCTGCATGAGTACGTGGAGAAGGAATCCTTCAACCACCCCTACACCTTTGTGGCGGCACAGACCGGCCTGGACGAGAAGACGGTGCGCGACATCTTCAACGCCCGCGCCGAGTTCCTGGGGCGCTGGCACCGCTTCGAGACGCCCCGCATCCTGGGCATTGACGAGCTATACCTGAACAAGCGCTACCGCTGCATTCTGACCAACATTGAGGAGCGAACCCTGCTCGACCTGCTGGCCACCCGCCGCCAGGACGTGGTGACCAACTACCTGATGAAGCTGAAAGACCGGCAGAAGGTCGAGATCGTCAGCATGGACATGTGGAACCCCTACCGGGCAGCGGTCAAGGCTGTGCTGCCCCAGGCCCGTATCGTGGTCGATAAGTTCCATGTGGTGCGCATGGCCAACGATGCCCTAGAGAGAGTGCGCAAGGGCCTCAGAAAGGAGCTGAAACCGTCCCAGAGCCGGACTCTCAAGGGAGACCGGAAAATCCTGCTGAAACGCGCTCACGAAGTCTCAGACCGGGAGCGCCTCATCATGGAGACCTGGACAGGCGCGTTCCCGCAACTGCTGGCCGCCTACGAGCACAAGGAGCGCTTCTACGGCATCTGGGACGCCACCACACGGCTCCAGGCAGAAGCCGCCCTGGACGAGTGGATAGCCACCATCCCGAAGGGCCAAAAGGAAGTCTGGAGCGATCTGGTCAGGGCAGTGGGAAACTGGCGCGAAGAGACCATGACCTACTTCGAGACGGACATGCCCGTCACCAACGCTTACACGGAGTCCATCAACCGACTGGCCAAGGACAAGAACCGTGAAGGGCGCGGTTACTCCTTCGAGGTGATGCGGGCACGAATGCTCTACACCACGAAGCACAAGAAGAAGGCACCGACTGCGAAGGTCTCTCCTTTCTACAAGAAAACCATCGGTTACGGACTGCCGGACTTCGCAGAGGAACTCAACTACGGAGTCGATCTATCAACCATCTGAGGGTGGTATCAGATTGATGGGGTGAAGGTGCCCCATCAACCATTAAATCCGTATACCCATTTTTTTTAGCATGCTTGTATTCGCTGCCCTTATGTCTCTACTGCTTCGTAATCAGCGACATTCTTTGGATTCAATAAGAATCGAGATGATGAATCAGTGGGATGAAATAAAGCAGAAGCATGTGCTCACCACTGAAAAGTTACAGATTCATTATGAGGATCTTGAGAAGAGATACGGCCGTCAGAAGCTATTCCTAGGGATAGTAAGCGGCATCATAGCGCTAGCGGTATTTGCGAGCGCTGCAAATTTCGTTTACTCAACCGCTGAGCTCCGTGATAACTACGAGATCGCGATCGTTTATGGGATTTGCGCCGGTGCTTTGTTCTTGGTAATTAATTGCATATATAAGTTGTGGATGAAGGCCCGGAGAAATAAAAGCGGAAGCCCGACGACCCGCCGCCGGGCCGGGTGATGCTCTGCTACCTCTCAACCTCCGGATCCGTCCCGCACGGTTGAGCGCCGCAATGGCGTCCGTTCCGGCCCTCAGCGTGTATGTTTCACCGTGTCGGCTTATATTTATAGGCGAAAGGGTAGAGGGTAACTGGATCAGATGAAAGTTAACCCTTGTTTGCGAAGCTGGCTATCACTCTGAATTGTCTGCGTTTCGATAGACGCGCTTGGACGTCACTTCTGGCCGATAGCTGCGAATCATGGACATCCGCTTCCGGCCAAGAGCTGCCGCTAGATTTCATCACGAAATCATAGACATCCATTTACTAAAATGTATTTGTTGTAAAGATTGAAATTGGCCAATCATCACAACGGCGACTCACGCAGCTACTGTACAAAGCCAAGCGCAAGATCGAGAAGGCCAAGGCTCAACTGCGCGCCAAAGGCGAGCACCCGTTCCGGGTGATCAAGCAGCAGGTTGGCTAAACCAACGTGCGCTTTCGCGGGTTGGCAAAGAATACGTTGCAGTTGGTCATGCTGTTTGCCTTGTCGAGCCTGTAGATGGCGCGCCGACATTTGCTGGCAAATGCAGGAGAGGTGCGTGTGTATGTGGGAAATGGCCACTGCGAAGTGCTCGCGGTCGCTAAGGATGGTCTGAAAAAGTCCTCCTTCGAAAAAAGCGGCCCAGTAACCATGCGGATTACAGACCTATCATTTCGTAAAAATTGGGCTTTTTCAGTTTCCCTAAAAAGCTCAGGAATGAGCGGATAACTGGATCGTGGTTTAATCACCACTTTCAAAATCGACAGAGGCTGAAGTCAGCCGGAAATACAGGGCCACTTCAGACCATCCCTGGCGATCCTGCACCGTGATCTTTAATGCTAAGACATTTTTGTATGTTGCCTAGACCGCGAAACGCCGTCTCGGCGCGACTGGCGGCTCCCGGCGCTAGAAGCGTTGCGCCCCATAGATTGAGCGCCAGCTGCGAGTTTTGCTATCCCGATGGGCTGATCAAGTTAAGTATCGATCGGCTCGGAACGATCGATTCTGATTTTTTCTTGCTTCGTGCGATCCTTCCATTGCTTTGCTCCAAATACGCACAGGCAAAAAAAACCGCAGGCCAGTGCAGCCGCCAGGGTTTCTCCGGCCTTTGGGAACGCGATGATGAGAAACCCTTGTTCTTTTGCGGTTCCGGTAAAGCTGGACGCACAAAATGGCATGAAGAAGAAGCGAAAAACCTGCCAGCGACCAATCTTTATCGGCATGAATGGAAACCCGGTTAAGGTGACAAGCATGCCAAAGCCCATCAGTAAGCCGATCCCAAATGAGGTTAACCAAAGGGCGGGCGACGAATCGAAATACAGCACAATTGCCATGCTGTACCAGATCAGATAGCACCAGAGGATGGCCCGCCCAAATGAAAGTCGGGAAAGGTAACCGTACATAAAATAACCACGGATACTTGAGTTTATTACTGTGCGACTACGGTCCTATTTCACAGGCGCCGATATCGTCGCACACCTTATTTATCTTCCGCTCTAATGTCCGCCAGGGAAAACCGCGGCGCGATTTCACCCTGAGCGGACGATTCTCCCAATCCAGATGCAATGGATTAATCGAGCGAATTAACCAGCCAGTTCGACATTTCGGCGAGATTACGCACGACGTGTGTCGGCTTTGCATCCAGCTCATCAAACGCGCCGTTCTGCCGATTGATCCAGCAAACCGGGAAACCAAAGTTACTGGCTGCACTCGCATCCCACGCGTTTGACGAAACGAAGAGGATGTTTTCCTTTGGAAAACCCATGCGCTTCTCGGCAAGGCTATAGACGCGACTATCAGGTTTGAACACTTGCACATCCTCGACGCTGATCAGCTGATCGAACGCCCAATTCATTTCAGAGTTAGTCACGACTTGCTCGATCGAGCAATGAGAACCATTTGAAATGATGCCTAGCGGTAGGCCCGCAGCTTTCAAACGGCGAAGCGCGTCAGCTGTATCGGCATAAGGGGTGAGGTGCAAATAAGCATCACTGAGGCGCTGGTGGGTTTCATCATCGAGCGACAAGCCCAGATGCGTGCAGGTAAAGCGCAGTGCATCTTCCGTTGCTTTTTCGAAGTTGACGTAACGACCCATCAAACTCCTGAGCCAGGTATATTCCAGTTGCTTTTGCCGCCAAAGGCGGGAGATGGAATCGCCATGGCCCGAATAAACTTCTTCGCAAACTTGCGCTACCGAATTAACGTCATACAGCGTGCCATAAAGATCGAAAACGGCGCCTTGGATGTTTTTCATGGTTTTATTTCCTTTATATAAAGGCGCTTATTTGAGCGCCTGTTGCTTGAAATGAGTGATATTTAAAACCAGCCCTGACAGTAACCACTGAAAGAGGCTGATAACCTGGATCAGTTCATCGAGCTGTATCTCGCTGAGCCCTGCCAGCAGTGCATCGGCTCGGCTCATCCGGTAAGCGATCGGCAAGGCATCGAGCGTAGCTAGCGCCTGTGCATTAATTTCGGACCTATCCGCTAGGTAGGCCGGCGTGTCGATGCAGGGCTTTAGCGCATCCCACGCGAGATCGAGGTAGCTCGGCCAGCGCGCCATGGCCTTGTAGTCACTGTTAATGAAAGGCAACTGCAGGGTCTGCTTGATATCGGCATAGACTTGCGAGAGAGTCTCGCCCGCGTGGTGCTCCTCAATCATTGCCGGAATCGGTTCGATCTGGCAGATCGGGGCGCGCGGAAAACTACAGCGCGCATCGCCTGCCACGCCTCCGTACGTGCGGCCGCTCAGCAAGCCTTCCTTGATCGCAGTAGCGAAAATCAGGTATTTCGGGTTGCCGTAATCGAAGATATCTAGCACTGCCCTGATCTGATCAATCTCACGCACCGAGTAGCCCATCTCCTGTAGCCGGCCTGTCTGCCCCTCGATGACAAAAGACTGTGCAATGAGCTCCCAGGATCGGATCCGAATGTCATCACTGGCACGCTCGAAAAAATGCGTTTTCGCTGACGGCGCGAAGCGTCGCCATGCTTCGACAAAGAAAGGCCGGTAGTGCGCAACCGCCTGCGTAATAACCCCGACCCAGGGCACACCGAAAGTTGCTTTCAAGTCCCGGTAGACTTCGCTTAGTTCCTGATCCGCGCGGTGTTCTGCAACCGGGAGAATGGTTGCCTCGCAAATTGGCCGAGGCAGTAGAAGATGGGTGCAGTTATCAGACGGGTTCACTTTTTAGCCTCCACACCGGTATGGGCCTTGAAAAGCACCTCGTCGTAACGTTGTTCGTTCGCCAGATCCCTTCCACCCAGCCAGGTGCCAAGGAACGCGCCGAGAAAGCCCAGCGGCATGCTAAGAATTGTTGGATTGACGATGGGAAATATAGCGTCCTTGCCCATGAAGGCTGGACCGATATAGGCGAGGCCTAAGGCCGAGATACCGCCCACCACCACGCCACCGATCACTCCGGCAGTGTTGAAGCGACGCCAGAACAGCGACAGCAGGATGATCGGGAAATTGGCCGATGCCGCGATGGCGATCGCCAGGATTACCAGGACGGCAACATTCAGACCTTCTGCGAGCAAGCCAAAGCCAATCGCTAGGACTCCCACAACAAGCGTGGAGAGCTTAGCAACACGCACTTGGCCTACTTCGCTTACATGCCCCTTCTTGATCACATTGACGTACAGATCGTGGGCAATGGTTCCAGACGTTGCTAGCGTAAGTCCCGCCACTACAGCCAATATCGTGGCAAATGCAATCGCACAGACCACCGCCAAGAATATCTCGCCACCGAGCGTTCCTGCACCACCGCCCAAGTACTGGGCCAGTAACGGCAGCGCGAGATTGCCGCCTTTATCCGCCGCGCGGATCTGATCTTGGCCAACAAAGATCGCCGATGCCAGACCGATCAAGGTCGTTACAATAAAGAAGCTACCAGCCAGGAACATGAGCCAGATGACCGACTTGCGAGCGGTTTTCGCATCGGGCACGGTGAAGAAGCGCGTCATGATGTGCGGCAGGCCCGCAGTACCGACAATCAGACTTAGAGCGAGCGAAAAGGTATCCAGCGGATGCTTGAGATAGTTGCCGGGCAAAAGCATCTGCGCGCCATATTTGGCCTCGACACCAGAGAATAAATTCAACGGATTGAAACCGACTTTCGACAGCAGCCAAACGACCATCACCGCCGCGGTGGTGAGCAGCAGCACGGCCTTGATGATCTGCACCCAGGTGGTGGCAATCATGCCGCCGAAGCGCACATAGACCACCATGCCAATGCCGACAAATACCACAGCAGTGGAGTACGGAACGCCGAGCAATAGCTTCATTAGTACGCCGGCACCGGCCATCTGCGGGATCATATAAGCAAGGTTTACGACAGTCGTACCGATCACTGCAGCCAGCCGGGCCTCTGGCCGGCGCATCCGGTAGGCGATTACATCGCCCAGGGTGAATCGTCCGGTGTTGCGAATAGGTTCGGCAATCAACATCAGGATCAGCAAGAAGGCTGCGAGCGCCGATACCGCATAGAGCGAGCCATCCATTCCATACAAGGCCGTGAGCCCGGTGATGCCGAGAAATGCCGCGGCGCTCAACCAGTCACCAGCGAGTGCAAAACCGTTTTCCTTCGCAGAGAGATTGCCGCCTGCGGCATAGAACTCGCTTGCCGTATTGGTTCGCTTGGCCGCCCAGTAAGTTACTACCAAGGTCAGCGCCAGGATGATGCAAAAAATAACCAACGTAAGGACCTTCATGGTTAGTTCCTCCGCTCGTTGTGTTCGATAACCAGTTTGGTTTTCGCATCGAACGGTCCACTGGCGGCACGAACGTAAAGAAGCGCTCCTGCCCAGCAGATAACGTATGCGAGGAGAATAAGACTGAACCCAACATTCATTGAGCCGAACAACTTGATGGTCATGAAGTCCTTGGCGTAGCCCGCCAGAAGAGTCATCACGGAAAAGAACCCAAGAGTGGCGATCAATAGTGGCCCAATGGTTCGCTTTTTCATTCGCATGAGTTCCTGGAAGTGCACCGAGCTGCATGGCGAGCCAGATTTATGCGCGCCCCCTTCTGAGGTGACTGCCTCTTGTTCGAAGATTACAAATTTCGCTGTCATGTCCATTCTCCTCACCGTTCTTAGGCATTTATTGTTTTCTAACCAGCCCAGGGCGCTGGTATGTTCACGGCTTTAGCAGGACGCGTGCCAGTATTTGCAACCTTCTGTTTCCCCTGGGTTTTTCGTCTTTACTTATTAACCAAGCGGGGTTTTACGAGCTGAAACCAGAATAGTTCGATTCAAAAATGACTAAACTGAGTCAGTTTCGACTCGACGATCTTCTCCACTGATACTTGCTGTTGTCATACGGGCTCACTTCAGAGAAACTTAATGTGATGCACAAATGAATCACTGATTCAGCGCTGTCGCACGTACACAAATGAGAGATGCATATGTTCTCTACAAACGAGTTTGTCGCCGCTCTCGTCAGCCAGCTTCCGATCGGAATCATGGGCGTATCCCAAGCGGGAACCGTTTGGATAAACGAGTACTTGTCCTCTCGCCATACTCGACTTCGACTAACCATTGATCAGTGGAAGGAGCCGGAGTTGGAGACCTGGGCGAAAATAGGAACGTTTCACGACGCGGTACTTGAAATAGATGGTGAGCACTATCAAGTGGCGAGCCATCAGGTGCAGGACGATAGAGCGCTGGTGTTTTGGCCATCATCGGCAGTGGCGAGGTTTTCGCCCCAAGTGGAACAGCTAGAACAGCTGTACCTAGACTTTCGTGAAATTTACCAACACTCGTTTGATGGTATTTTCATTACGGATGGAGCGGGCAAGACGCTTTTGGTCAATGAGGGATGCGAGCGAAACTATGGAATAGTGGCGGCCGATCTGATCGGCAAGAATGTATTCGAACTTGAACGAGCTGGCCTTGTCCGGCCAGTCATCGCGCCGCGTGTGATTACGACACGCGAGAGGGTCACAGCAGTCCAGGAAACACGGATCGGCAAGACAATCATGGTGACGGGCATCCCGCTGCTCGATGAGCAGGGGAACGTCCGTAAGGTCATTATCAATTCACGTGATGCGACCGAGCTTATCCAGCTACAGGAAGACCTGGCGCGCGCCCAAGAAAAATTGCGCCGCTATGCTCTGGAGGTCAGCCAGCTCCGAATGAACGGTCCCTCTATAGCGGGCATCATCCTACGCAGCCCAAGCATGCAACAGATCAGCACACTAGCGATGAAAGTCTCCCACGTGGACACTACGGTGCTGATCACCGGGGAGTCCGGCGTCGGCAAAGAGGTCATGGCGCGCCTCATTCATAAAGAGAGCTCACGCAGCGAGGGGCCTTTCGTCAAGATCAATTGCGGTGCCATACCACGTGAGCTGCTGGAGTCCGAGCTGTTTGGCTACGACGCCGGCGCTTTTACCGGCGCTCAGCGCCAAGGCAAGATCGGAATGATTGAGGTGGCCAACCATGGCACCCTTTTCCTGGATGAAATAGGCGAGCTGCCGCTCGATCTGCAGGTAAAACTTTTGCAGGTGCTGCAGGACAGGACGCTGGTTCGCCTAGGCAGCACCCGGTCTATAGCGGTCAGCGTTCGGGTAGTTGCGGCTACCAACCGGGACCTGCAGGCAATGGTGGATTCGCGCCAATTCAGAAGTGACCTTTTCTATCGGCTTAACGTAGTCCCGATTCACGTACCGCCTCTGCGCGAACGACGCGAGGATATATTGCCTCTGGTACAGCATTTTCTGGACGAACTGAACGGACAATACAACCTCGCCAAACGCTTTTCCGAGCAGGCGCTGGCAGTACTGCTCGACTATAACTGGCCTGGGAATGTCAGAGAATTGCGTAACATGATCGAAAGACTGGTCGTCACTTCGCCCGATACCCTTATCCGCACCGATTATCTTCCGCCGCAGCTGTGCGTCACTCGCAGCGAAGATCATGAAGCTGGCCCCGATCTTAAAGCCAGGACCGCACGTTTCGAGCGCGAGCTGGTACTTGAAGCCGTGGAGCGCTTTGGCAGTACAAGGGCGGCGGCGAAGCATTTGAAAATCAGCCAGTCTTCGGTCGTACGCCGAATGAGGCCGGACGCTTGAGACAGTTGAGGAAAACGGACTGCTTCAATTCCCATGGAAGGCCAAGGTGAAAAATTGCTGCAACCGGGGCTACATCGCAGGGTCGCACTGTGAGGACGGGCAATTATTCTGGCAGTAGGCCAAGCGTTCGTGCCCTCATACGAGCCAAGCCATATACTGTACGCGTTCGAGCCATTGGCACCCCTACCAGATCAGCCACCGACATCATTGGTCCCAAAATAGCCTCGATTTCGACGGGTTTGTGCCCCTCAACGTCTTGCAGCATCGACGTTTTCACCTTGCCGAGTTTACGTGTGATCGCGATCCGTTGCTGAGGATTAATCTTGGGTGAGATGCCCAATCGGCTCCCTAACTCAAGGAGTTCGCCCATCATCTCCACGAACAAAATATTGAGGTTTGGGTCATCAATCATCTCATCGGTGGAGCAACCTACCAGCAGGCTGACAGGGTTGAAGCACGCATTCCCTAGCAGCTTAAGCCATATTTCTTCATGGATGTTCTCGTGGGCATGAGCATCAAAACCAGCCTCGAGAAAAACGTCCGCCATTTCTGAAACACGGCTACTGGTACCACCACCAGGCTCTCCGAAAACGATTTTGCTCCCAGACATATGCCTGACCACACCTGGGAACTCAACCATACAAGAGGGAAACACAACACAGCCGATGACGGCGTCGGTAAGGACATTCCTTTCGATCAGGCCATCAGGGTCGACCGCTTTCAAGCGCGTACCTGACAACGCAGTATTTGACTTCAGAAAATACCACCAAGGAAGTCCATTGACCGCCGGTATGACAATGGTTTGTTGACCCAACAACGCCTTTGCAGCTTCAACTGCAGCAGGCAGCGCTGGGGCCTTTACGGCAAAAATTACCACATCCTGAACACCAAGCTCTTTTGGTTCCGATGTAGCCTTAAGCGGTGCGATCACAAGATCGTTGCCCGTGTGCAGTCGCAGTCCCTGCTCGCGAATCGCAAGTAGTGTTGCGCCACGAGCTATGACGCTGACGTCATGGCCGGCCGCGAACAATTTACTCGCAAGAAAACCACCAACAGCTCCAGCACCTACAACAGTGATTCTCATAATCGACCCCGTTCTCCAGATTTTTTCGTTTCTTGTGTCCTTGTACTTCTTCGCATCCGTTGCTCATGAGAGCCCTGACAAATCGCCGGCTACGACCGACGATTGGCGGTTGTGATGCTCAACCTGGAAGAGCCTCCGTGACGTGGTTTAGTCTTCTTGTTAGTGGTAAATCCATTTCCTACGCCATCACGTGTATTGAAATTATCGAGTTTATGTTCGAGACATAAATTCGCTAACACCCGAAGGAGACATCCAAACGTAGAAGCTCGCCTTGCCTTAGGAGTGGGTGCTTTTCAGCCCGGCATGGGCAATGAAATTCATGTGTCTCGGGGGCGCAGGAACAGGCCCTCAAGAGGACCTGTTCCTGCGCTGATTATCGAACCGTCCTCGCGTCTTGATTGAACAGCAGTTTGCGCGTTTCTTCGTCGACCACCGGCGCAGTATTGATCAATTCGCCCAGCGCATAAGCACGCTTCGTCGCAGGTCGGTCACCTACCCGTTTAAACCAACGAGCCAAATGGGGAAAGTCGGCAAGGTCTTGTTGTTGCCGGCGATGCGGCACGATCCATGGGTAGCTCGCAATGTCGGCAATGCTGTAATCGCCAGCAATGTACTCCCGACCGTCTGCCAAGTGTTTGTTCAACACACCATAGAGCCGAGCGGTTTCGTTGATGTAACGCGCCTGTGCGTAGGGTATGGGCCTAGGTGCGTATTGGACGAAGTGATGGTTCTGCCCCGCCATCGGCCCCAGCCCTCCCATCTGCCAGAACAGCCATTGCAGGGCCTCATTGCGGCCTCGCAAATCGGCAGGAATAAACCGGCTCAATTTGTCTGCCAAGTACAACAAAATGGCGCCCGACTCGAAAACTGATATCGGCTGAACGCCAAAGGTTGGTTCATGATCGACGATAGCTGGAATACGGTTGTTGGGAGCAATCTTCAGAAATGATGGAGTGAACTGGTCCCCCTTTCCAATGTTCACCGGCACGAGGCGATAAGGTAGGCCCGACTCCTCAAGGAACATCGTGATTTTGTGCCCATTAGGAGTGGTCCAGTAATGCAAATCGATCATGATCGCCCCTACTGAGTTATCTGAGGGAACATTACTTTACGAGCTTCAGCATCCATTTCAGTTTTGTAACCGTGCTGGGCCTTCAGCGCTTCAGCACGCTGTGCCGCCGGTCGCGCATTGATTTCATCGAGAAGGCGTTTGACGTTAGGCAATTTTTCCCAAGCATCATTGCCCAGAATAAACGGTACCGCGCGCGCCCATCCCCAGACGGCCATGTCCACCAACGTGTACTCATTTCCGAGCATGTACGGCAGGTTCGCCAAGCGGTCGTTGACAATTGACCAGTGACGCCAGGCTTCAAACGCGAAGCGAGTGACCGCGTAATCTTTCGGTTCAGGGGCGTAATGTTTGAAATGCACCGCCTGACCGGAGTATGGACCTATGCCTGTCGCAACGAACATGAGCCAGGAGTACATTTCACCGCGCGCTTTCAGGCTGTCGGCAGGCAGGAATTTCCTGGTTTTTTCGCTCAGGTAAAGCAGCATGGCGTTGCTGTCGAACACTATGTTGTCGCCGTCAACCAGAGCCGGTGTCTTAGCGTTAGGGTTGATCTTGAGAAACACCGAATCGTGCTGTTCTCCTTTACGCGTATCGACTGGGATGAGCTCATACGGGAGGCCGGCCTCCTCCAGAAAAAGTGCGATCTTTGCGGGATTTGGAGACGGGTGATAGTAAAACTTGATCATGTTGACTCCTACTAATTATGGCCTTCAGTGAACGGAATGAATCAAGGGCGGTAACCTCAAGCTGTTGAGTGCCATATCGATAGCTTCAGTTACGTACGCAGGGTCTGGGTTGACTCTTGCCAATACTCGAACGCCAAGCAATACACTGAGCAGATGATTCGCGCCCCGACTTGCATTGATGTCCATAGTGCCGTTGCCCTGTTTGCTGAAGGCACCCAGTCGATCTCGGAAAAAACGCGAGTTATCTCGAACTCGTCGGCGACTGCCTGGCGCAAATCTGCATCCTCAGCGCTCGACTCAAGGGTGGTTGTAACGCGGAAATGCTCGCCGCTGGATACGTCAGGCGCGGCAAAGGAAAGCGCAAAGGCCAGACCAGCAGCAAAGGCGAACGGCGGCCCGACATTCTCTGAACTTCTGCCGCCGCGCAGCTGTTCTCATGCCACGTGGCGCCTTTCACGCTCACTGTCGGGCCAGGGGCAATATCAGCTAAGTCGGCGGGCGCTCACAGCGGACCGTCATACTCGCCACGCGCCGGATAACTTTTGGTGATAGCGAAGTCAATCGCCTGAAGCAATTCCGAGAACAGCGGACGTGCGAACGGCATCGTTTGAACCGCGCCGTAATACAAGCTGCCGTCCGGACGGACGAGAAAAACGCCTGGCTCCGAAAATAGTGCCGGCTCTTCGATGTTAATCGACGACTTTCCCCGCGAGGTTGAAATATAGAGTCCCCATTGGCGGGCAACAGTCAGTGGTAGAGAATGTCCGAATCGCAAGTTGTTGGTACCTACCTTGCGCGCCATCTCTTGGGCCCGTTCGGGAATGTCGGAGCTAACGGCAATAACCTTCGTGCCGCGACGTTCGTATTCAGCAACTAAAGATCCAAGGTCGCGCAGATACTTCAAGCAAATTGGGCAATGAAGACCTCGATAAAAGGATATCAACGTGAAATTCTCTGGCGCATCATCTGCCAGATCAAACTCGCCGTGAGAAAGTGTGGGAACGCGCAACTCGGGAACTAATAGTCGAGGGAGAAGCATCTTTTTTCCTTCATTGTAGATTGTGTTTAGCTGCGCTGAGTGCCGACGCCACGCGGCCACTTCCTTGAAGATAATTTCGACAAGCTGCTCAGGAACGGCTGTTTCGATCAAATCGAATGCTTGCGCAGTGAAGCCGCGCCGTGGCGTAGGGTTCTTTGAGTACTTTCTTGCGACCGCAAATGTCTCATCGGTATCAAGGCTCGAAGTGTCTCTTCCAATTTTGTCCAATATCAAACGCGACAGCCATCGCATCCGACACGAGATCATGCTTTTGTATCGTCAAAGTGCGGAATGGTCCATTACTGCCTCGGCAAGCTTCGGCTTCAGCAACGTAAACCGATCATCCAGAGCCAGCGGGTCGGCGCGGTTTTGAGCAATCATGGCCTCACGCACTTCCCCACCACGAATTACCTGCAACGAATTGGCCTCTATGCCTTCAACAATAGCTTGGGCCACTGCGTAGGCCGGCTCGCGAATAAAACCCAGATCGGGGCCTGCTCGCGACGACGTCATCATGGGCGTATCGGTAGCGCCGGGGTAGACCGTCAGTACGTGCACTCCCTCACCTTTCAACTCCCGACGCAGTGCTTCTCCAAAATGCGAGATCCCCGCCTTGACCGCCGCATAAGTCGTGTAAAAGGGCACCCCTACGAGCGCAATGCCCGAGGAGACATTCACGATCATGCTGTCGCCAGACACACGCAGATCCGGCATGGCCGCCCGTGCCAACAGAATGGGCGCTAATAGGTTGACCTCCACCATTTTCGCAATATCGCTTTCTGACGTGTCTTCCAGACTACCCGCGCGCACGCCTCCCGCACAGTTAATGAGAATGTCTACTCCGCCCATAGACGCCCGCGCGGATGCCAACGCTTGATCCCGGCCTTCAGCTGTCGCAATGTCCACGCCTGTTCCATCTGCCTCTCCACCGACAGCACGTAGCAGTTCGATTCCCTCCTCAACCAGCTTTGCGCGGCGCCCGATGATGAAGACGCTAGCGCCCTTGCGAGCGAGCTCGGTAGCCGTAGCCAGTCCAATACCACTCGAGCCTCCAGTAATCAGAACCCTCTTTCCTAGTACGTTCATGCTTGGCTGTCCTCAGAGATTGATCCATGCGCAAAAGAAACCCAAAAACAAGGATTTTCAAAAGCCGGTAAGCCATGGGCACGGTATTGTGTTTTACAACGATCGTTCTAAAATAGTCAAATCATAATGAACCTATGACATTCGTCATGGGATGCTGGGCAAACCGCGATATGAGCCGACCAAGAGAATTTGATGAAGCTGAAGTCCTGAGCGTCGCGATCGACTGTTTCTGGGAACGCGGGTACAAGGCGACCTCGGTCAGAGCGCTGGCCGACAAGATGGGATTGACCGGCGCGAGTCTGTACAACGCTTTCGGCGATAAGCAAACCCTATACCGCAGGGCGCTCAATCAATACATCGAGACGAGCTTCGCAGATCGCGTGCGCAGGCTCGAAGGCAAGTTACCCCCAAGCCAGGCAATCGAGGCTTTTTTTGCCGAAATCATTCAACGATCTCTAGACGATCGCCAGCGAAGAGGGTGCATGCTTGTGAACACGGCGTTGGAAGTCGCGCCCCACGATCCAGAGTTTCGCGGGATTGTTGTGATAGTTCTCGGAGAAATCGAGGCATTCTTTTGCCGATGCATTCAGGCCGGCCAGCAAGACGGAACGATATCGACATCTCAATCCGCCACCGACTTGGCGCGAATGCTACTGGGTGTTCATGTTGGGCTCCGGGTCATTGCGAGAACAAGACCCGAACGAGAGTTGCTCGAGGGGATGGTTCGGCCTGCGCTAGCACTTCTCAACCATAGACAGAGCGAACCATGATTGAATTCTGCTATTTGCTCACGCCCAACGGATATTCGAGCGTACTACTACCCCGTCGGTATCAGTTTTCGGAGCAGTTCGAGGCAACATGACAGAGTGCCGCCACAAAGAAGTCATCGCCCGTTCCGTGGAAGGTACCCATGCGCAGAAATGGTTTGGCTACCGACATGTCCAATACTTTCAACAGCCAAATTGCTGACAAAGGAGGAGGCGCAGCAACGTGTCTCACAAGGCTTGCTCGCCGCGACCGCAATCGTTGGCAGCCTGCTGATGGCCTACATGTAAAAGCCCTACCGTAGCTTGAAGGGCGGCCGGATAACGGACTGCCTGGCGGCTAAAAGAGGCATGGATCATCCGCAGTCGAGCTGACAGTCAAACGACCCTCATGAGGCCGACCACCCTCTTGGCCGGAGCACATCAGCATGCCTTGCGAAATCGAATCTGAACAAAAACCCACGACAACCCGTCCAGCATCAATTGATCATCAATGAGGCAGTACCTGCCTTCTTAGTTTTCCCGTAGACAGCTAGAGACTCTCTTTTCAGGCTCTGTATGACCCATTGTGTCGAGGTCACTCAGACACTATTCGAGCGTGATTCGGCTCAAAAGACGCTGTTCGAGACGATCTGCACCAAATACTGCACGTTTGGAGCACATCAATTTCCATTTAGCAGTGACAATTTCTACACACCCAACGCGCTATCCCCGTTGGATTTAAACCGACATGCGGACAGTCAGAAAAAAGCAACTCCAGGCTGACGTCATGCCCATTCTGTTACCAGCTATTTGGAAATCAATTTCATGAAAACTCTGACCACTGCACATCACAAACTAGATGGTAATACTCAGAAATATTCGCTGGGTGCCACCACAATGAACGTGGGAGTTATTGGCGTTTATTTCGCACTTGCCGTAATCTACTTCTGGTTCGGAGGTATGAAATTTACCCACTATGAAGCGCAAGGCCTAGTCCCATTGGTAGGTAGTAGTCCGCTGCTGGGCTGGGTATACAATATCTTCAGTATCGAGACGTTCTCCGGCTTGCTGGGCATTCTTGAGATATCCATCGGCGCACTGATACTGGGTCGCTTTTTGTCTCCGAAGCTCTCCCTTCTCGGAGGTGCTTTATCTGCCGGTTTATTTGTGACAACTTTGAGTTTTATGCTTTCAACGCCGGGCGTGTTCGAACCCGGACTTGGCTTTCCAGCTATCACTATTGCGCCAGGTCAGTTTCTGCTCAAAGATGTTGGCTTGTTAGCAGCCTCTATTTTCGTGGCAGGGCATTCGCTTGTAGAGATTGAATCCCGTTCCAATTGATGATGATCATTTCAATAGCCTGAGTGCAAATCGCGCTCAGGCTATTGTTCGTGCAAGGCTCATAAGGCGCCATCTCTGAGAAAATCTTCAATCCTGCCCCTCATGCATTGCCAGAGCTTTAGTCCATTCACGGGGACTGACTCCAGTTTTTCTGCGAAACGCACGTGCCAGGGCTGACGGGCTGTCATAGCCAACGTCTGCCGCGATCAAATTGATGGCTCGACCATCTCGCAATAGCTTTTGAGCGAGGCTAATACGCCAGCTCAATAGATACTCCGCTGGTGTTTGGCCTACGATGGTTCTGAAATGCGCTGCATAGGCGGAGCGTGACATGTTGGATTGATCCGCCATTTCCGCAATTGACCAAGGGTAGTGAGGAGCATCATTGACTCTTATCAAGGAGTGAGCAAGCCGCGGGTCCGCCAATCCTGCCATCAAACCTGTTTGCAATTGATTCAGTTCCAGCAGATGCCGGAATAACAATATAATCAGCAACTCGAACAGACGATTGATCACGGCTTCCTTACCACAGTGCCCCTCAGACGCTTCTTCAAACATCCACTTAAGTGTAGTGGCCAATAATGGTAATTCGTCCAATGGTAAAACAAGCATGTCTGGTAGGGAGGCTGATAGCGGGTTGTCGATGCCACCTTCAAAATCGATCGAAGCGCAAAGGAGCCGAGCGCCATCGGATTCCCGGGCAAACAAGCGGTGCTCAAAAGGGCGCGGTATAAATATCAGACTGGGTTGGGTAAGAATTGTATCGCCTTCGTCAGCGCCCTGCACTGTCACCGTACCTGCCTGCAACAGGTGCATATGACCATGTCGACCAACTCCACTATATGCCTCAACCCCACAAAGCTTGTCGTTGTAATAAAGGTTCGCGCTAACGCCAAATCGCGACATCAACGTAGACAGACGATCCATAATCAATTCCTCAACGACGAAATCTTGCTTCTCATTGTCGGGCGCTTCAACACCACTGTGAGTTGGCTAACCGAGCAGCGCTATGCCGAGCAGCGCGCCTGGAATGGCCAAGCCAGCCGTACAGGAACAGGCGTAACACCTGCTGGTCGGCGGCGACGTGATACTCGATAGCGGCGTAAATGAAATAGAGAACCATGGTCAGATACGCAACATAACGTATCTGGGGCAATTTTGACTGTTTGTACCAGTGGATGAACTCGCAGCGAACCGACTCCCCATGCCGTGGAGCGGGTTCAACAAATAGCGAAGGACAACAGAATCTACCGATCCAAATGCCCCTACTGCGCAGAGGATACGATCTTGTTGCGATGAGAAATAGCTGTTGCAACGCATAGATAAGCGTTTAGTGAGTATGAATACGTTTGGGAGAGGTCAATGTGTCACGCTTCGGGAAGCTCGCCAGCCTGATTGTTGATGTTCGCTTTGAGTCGATTCCGGTTGACCATGACAGGCCGCTTCTGGACGAAGGCAGCCATTCAAGAAGGGCGTCCCTCGCCCCACCGCTGGCACTGAGGAAAGTAATCAGCTTGCCTCGAAGTTCTTACTATGAAACAAATTAAAAGCTGTTTGACAGCATTGGGCTGCTAGCGTGTCAACCGCCCGAGAGCCCACATGGTGCCGCTGAGAAAAATGCGATTTTCGTGATGACAGGAGACAAAGCTCCAGCTGAAATTATCCAGAAAATCAAGTAATACCAGACGCTGGAAAGATGCCATAGAAACGCAATCCATAATGCTTCGCACGGCTCAATCTTATACCCAGCAAATTCAGCTGAACTCCTATGCTTTGAGCGGAAATAGTGATCATCTAATTGAGAATGATTTATTTCGCAACGGCTTTTTATTTGCTCGTAGTTGGAAAGTAATCTTTCTGCGACGTTCCACCTAGCGTCATCAGCTGCGCTGGGCTTCAAAATTTCTAGATGAATACTTCTTTGCAGAGAGTTTAGTTCTTCCGCGTTTTTGAAAAGCGCGTCGGCATTAGAGCCATTTCGTGACCCCCACTCCATCAGAGAAATCACTATGATAAAAATACCGGCGAGGATGGAAAGAGATGTTACATAATTGTCCAGTCCGGTTATCGCTCTCATTTCTACTGAGTAGACTTTTTGTATGACAGCCATGGCGATTGTTAGAACGGAAAAAAAAGCTAGGCTTATGGTTGAGAAAAGCTCTTTTCGCTTCAAGCGTCGAGCGGCATTGTAACGCGCGCTTGATGTCCGCCAGGCGTCAGTGCGGAGCTTGGCAAAGTAGTCGCTCATCAATCATCCTCAAAAGGTGGGTTGCGCCTGAGGTTTCAGTCAGATCCTCTTTTCAAGCAGCCGCAGAGCGACCCTTGGAAAGGTATAACAAGCTAATGTCATGCCCGTTTAACTGGGCTCAGAGCACTTCCGCTTTGGTGCTTAACCAAAGGTACCGAACAAGCGGTAGGCGCAACCCGGTGCTGACTATATCTCAAATCAATAGAGTTCGCCTTCGTCTTCATGCATTCTTGCCAGTATGTGCTTGACGTAGGACTCATAACGCTCGTTGATCTGGGTATCGTTCAACGGTACGTCTGGATCTACCCGACCTCGACTGTCTAGAAAACGCAGCTTCTGAGCTACCGTAACGTTCAAGTCGTAATCGCGGATGTATCCTCCTCGCGGGTTGAACTTCATTTCGTAATGCGAGCGCACGAGTTTTTTGAGAGGCGGCGGGCCGTTCTCAACCAAAACCGGCACGCGCGAAACCATTTGCGCAACGGCTCTATCCATTTGATGAAGGAGCCGCTCATCGGTGATTTGATTAAAATAAGCTATCCAGCCATAACGTTTGTTTCCGCTGATCGCGCCAGTTATTTTCTCGTTGAGTTCTAGATAGAAAATCTCTACTAAACGCTTCTTGTCTAGGTATTTGTGCTTTTCAAGGCGCCTAGAGAAGTTGTGTTTAAAATCACTTACTTTAGCAGCCACAGTCTGCAAGAAGCGTTCGAAAGTGCTATCTCGCACTGTGATATCTGGTAGTCGGAACAAATAGCCAAGATATGAAAATGGTTTTTCGATTGGGCCTATATAAGTCTTGTCAGAGCTTCGTCCATGCAAGGTCAGTCCGCGCCTAGATAGGCGCCCACGGAGTGATTCATAGGCTGCGGTGATTGTGGCTGAGTCGCCGTACATCAGCACATCATCAACGTAACGGTAGTAGGTCAAGTTGGGTATAAACCTGAATGCCTTATCTACCTCCGCCATGTAAATGGCTGCAAGAATATTAGAAATGGCCAACCCTTGAGGAACACCTGATTCCTGGCGAAAAGATTGATAATTGCGGCGTAAAGTATTTTTTGGCACTGTCGGTGTTTGAAGTGCATGAGCAACGAGTGCGATCGCCTCTGAGCAATTTATTTTCTTATTTAAAAGGCGAAGCAATCGATCCTGTTTAATGGAGTCGTAAAATTTCTGAATGTCTGTACAGCACACCCAGGCCCCGCTCCCTTCTAGCGTAATCATATCCTCTGCGACGGCGCGAACGTAATTGCTTGCTACGTTTCTAGGGACGGTATCGGGGAACACGCCTGCTAAGTACCTCTGTAGTTGAGAAAGGACTACGCGATCCCTGACTGTAGGGATTCCGATGATACGAGGTGCTTTTCCACGCCCCTTTAGCTTGAGCTTCTCCAAGAATGGGGAAAAACGGAACGACCCATTCAGGCACTTATTAGAGACAACCTCCAATTCCTTTTCCGATCTCGAGTCGTACTGGAAGCCGTTAATACGGTCTAAGCCTTTAGCCGGTGAGCTCTTGAATTTTTCCCTAAATGCAAAAATGAGGGCATTCGCTGAAAACATTCTACGGAACAACTCAGCATCTGTGATAAAGCCCCCTGCATACAGCAATGCATCATGAGCCTGGTTCATTCCCTTTTCCTTCGCAGACCGCTTTCATAATTACGCAAGTTAACGCTCGGAGAGCGCCGATCACAATCCCTGTTTCGCCGATCCATCGCGACTGACTACTATTTGCCGGTTAGCGACCACTGCTCTGGCTAGCCATGCAAGTCCTCCCACATGTGGAGGACTTGCCATGAACATCATTGCTACCTGCAGCCGTCAGCCCTGGAACAAAGGAAAGTTGGTCGGGCAGAAAACCCCGCTCCGACTGAAAGATATCTGGGCCATCCGAGTAAGGCTTCAAATTGCAGAACGAACCCGGGATCTGGCTCTGTTCGATCTGGCTATCGACAGCAAGCTTCGAGCCTGCGACTTAACCAAGCTCCGTGTGTGCGACGTTGCTCATGGCGAGCATGTGTCATCACGAGCAATGGTTATGCAGCAGAAAACGAAGCGACCAGTGCAGTTCGAGATTACCGAGCAAACACGGTCTGCTCTCGTGGCCTGGATACATCAAGCCCAGCTCCGTAGCCAGGACTGCCTTTTCCCGAGCAGGCTGCATACATCGGACCATCTATCCACTCGTCAATAGGCTCGTATCGTCAAAAGCTGGGTAAAAGCCATTGGCCTTGATCCAGCCATGTATGGCACTCACACGATGAGACGTACAAAGGCATCGCTGATCTATCGCAGGACGAAGAACCTACGGGCGGTTCAACTTCTGCTCGGCCATACGAAGCTGGAGAGCACCGTTCGATATCTTGGGATTGAGGTCGATGACGCTCTGGAAATGGCGGAGCAGACCGAGGTCTGACCATATATTGAGACGGTCGAAGTCAGACCGTCGCTAACCGGCCAAATGCTGCCCCACCTTACGAAGCTGATGCCCTGTTAAGCTCCCATACTGTGCTTACTGCGTGGAGGGCGGATCTATGACTACTACATCTGAGAGCTGGCGAGTTGTATGCCAAGACCCTGGCGATGGCAGCGGAGACGTCATTGTTGAGCTTCCATCCGAGCTACTTGAGCAGCTCGGATGGGCCCTGGGCGATGAGCTGACAGTTGAGGCGGAAGAGGAAAACATCTGCCTGAAACTCAAGCCACGCGCTGAGACCCCCTCATCATAGCAATCGAGACAACTTCTGATTGCGGTTAAACGTGCTTGCTGTGCTGGCTAATCAGCCTGGCGCTCGCGTATACCGACCAGACCTGTTGCACTGCTGTAGGGCGGCGATGCAGTCCGCAATGAGCGGCATTACTGACTCCCTGACCGCTGCAACCCAAGCTAGGGAGCGCAATCGGCATTTAGGTCGTCCTTTGGCAAGACGAGCGGTAGGGGGTACGCTGCTTCTCAAGGGGCTTGAAGCAGACGTTGCTATAATTCTGCAACCCGAGCGGATGACAGCCCAGAACCTTTACGTCGCCCTTACGCGAGGCGCTAAGAGCATCGTGGTTTGCTCTGCGACACCCATACTGAGACCGGCCTAAGCTCATATCTGCTAGAGAAGTACCTGGGTACGAATCGCTGAATCGTGATCAGAGAAGCGACACGGTTGCTGGCTTATTCCGGTAGTACGCGGTACCCCCTAGTACGATGTTAAAACCGGGAGGTCCCTGCCAATCCCGCGGCACACCGGTGGACTTAAGCAGGGTTTCTGAGTCGACGCCGTTTCTTGCAAACTCCTCCAAGTCCCACTCGAAAAAACTGACAAGAGCTTGGAACACAGGATTCGGCACACTTGAAACTTCATTCAAACTTCCAGTGTTCATTGGAAGATTTAGCCTCCTCATATCGGCAAGAGCACAAATTAGTCGTCTTAATCGAAAGTGCCAAACAGACTCCTTGAGGAGTTCAGCCTGCTGAGAAGCCAAGGGAAATCTACGTTTACGTAACTTTGGGCACGGCGGCAGGCGCACGGGCAGCAGCTTTTGCAGATTACTGAGATTAACCCGCTTTTGTCCTTTGGAAATTCGATAGAGATCCTCAGCACCAGCTAGTATAACGGCAGCAAACGCGCTATCTCGGCGGTCGCTAAGCTCCTCGACGTGTTCAGTTACGTCCTTTGGTGTGCTGAGCTTTGCCTTCAGCCATGCGTGGTCATGCTCCGTAAGCCAGCGGGTGGCTTGATAAGCGTGATCCCAGAGGTACTCCAAATTGACGTTTGCTCGTACAGCCAAGATCGTCTCTATCTTCTGACGATGTTGCGCCTGCCTACCGACCTGCGGCTTTTCTGACTTTGAACGTGATTTTGCACCTGCCGTGCTCTGGAGAATGCGCTCTTTCATCAAACCTTCTTCCAACCGATCAGCGCTACCAAATAGATGTTGCGCAATGATCATGTGCCGGGCAAGAGGCATATCCATTTGGCCATTATAGGATCTAAACCGTATCCATTGGCCGTGTTTACCTGCGCGATAAGCTTGATCCATTCGCGACAAGGCTTCATCGCCATATTTCGAGCGTATGCTTTCAAATAGCTTCGCAGTACCGGTAAATTTTCCATGTATGAAACCGCGCTTTCTGCATTGCCGGACATAGCACGCGGATAATGTTTCACAACTCATTAATGGTAAGTTGCGCTGGAGTACTTCGTATGCGAACTGCGCAAACTTCTTTTCAAGCAAAGTACCCTGCTTGACAGTCTCTGGGGCGAGAGCGCTCCAACCGCATACACACGGCTCAGTCAGATTCGGAAGTAACCGAAGCTTACGAAAGAACGGGTGAGAGCACTTAGGGCACGCGTGCATCAACGACTCACCATGACGCCAACAGACTGACACACCAGGCAAATGGTGTGAGCGATGCCAGTATGCATAACCCGTTTCAAGCAGATCCTGCTGCACACACGTAGCGCAGAGCTTAGCTTTGCCGTGAATAGCGCCCTCCCGGCGGGGAATACGAGCGACCCCAGATAAACTGGCGCCTACAGGGGACTTCACCACTCCTTGCCCAACACCTAGAAAGGGCCTGTATGCGGGAAACATCGTGTTGGTACAGATCAGTTCGTCGAGGTTGCTCTCTGGGTCATCAGGTAGTCTGGCAGCAAGCACTTCAATCTGCTTTGGCAGAATCCCTAGGCTGAACGGTGCCGAGCCAAACAGATCTTGGAAGGTGTCAGCCGCCGTTCTATTACCTGAAAGGAAGTGATAGCGCGTGATACGAGAATGCAACATCTCGTCCGGCATCGACATGGGAAAAAATAGCAGATCAGACATCTATGAGGGACTTGCGAGGTAAGACTTTGAATTACACGCATCCTGCGAAGTGGCGCTTTTTTTAACACATAAACGCCGATGTTAGGTAACAAATATTTATAACCAGTAAATATGGGGAGCGTTTGTCATACGGTCTCACACCTTATATTGCATCCTGCATGCATCCAATAAAATAGAGCCAACCTCATATATGTCTTGCTCTAGAGCACTGTGAACGTCGCCCGAAGGCTCACACGTTTCTCGCCGCAGTACCTGCACAGAGAGAAAGCCCGTACCACGTATATAGCCATCAGACTCAGGACACACCCACCGGCTCCTGGCTTCGACATGGGACAAGGCTTCTACTCTCGAACGCTGCGTACGACCGGCTAATATTCATCCTGGGTTGCCTAGCCGCGTTGTGAAGCCAGATTCACTTTGGTCTAATGCAAGCGGTCCGATACAACGCTGATCGGGTCACGCTTCGCTGCTCAGCTAGCAGTTTCGTGTCTGCCCACCGCAGGCGCCGATCGTGAAATTCCTCAGCTGACTCACAGTTCTGCTCCAGTGCCCTGGCACACAGGGGTAGCTTGGAAAGCTGTTTTTCAAGGCGTGAAAGGACATGCAGCTCTCGCCCAATCCTAGTGCGCGAGATCAAGACAGGCTTTCCCGATCTCGCTCGGAGGCTCTGTGCACAATATCTGATCTGTTCAGCGAGCTTCTCGTCGAGAACGGTGAATGCGCCAGTGTTATCGGCACGATTCGTATGAACACCTGCATGCCTGACGATGCAGGCCGCAAGCCAGGTTCGATCACATCGATACAGCCACATGTAATCTTTGCACTGGTGAGCTTGCCTGCCTGGATATTCAACCTTGAAGGCTGCTCGGCGCCTGAAGCGCTCGGTCAGAAATCTTGCTTCTCTCCATGCCTGCGAGCCGCCTTTGACGGCACGGATGGTTCGGTAGACGTACACTTGGGAGACCCCGAGCGCAGAAGCGATCTGCCGTGCCTCGCTTCCGGCAAGCGCTAGCTTAAAAACTTCAGCAGATAGGCCTTTCAGCTCCTCTGGTAGGGCAGCAGGAAGCGTCGCTTGTGAATAGCCAATATCAATTGGCGGTGGCCGCTTGACGGGTGGAGATGATGGCTCGTCGCTGCGCGCGAGACCGGCCAGATCAACCCCAAGGGCCGTGGCCAGCAAAATGTATTTGAGTGGATGGTGCGTATGCCTTGGTCTCCTTAGCAGCTTGGTGACCCAAGTCGCGGGTAGATCTGCGGGCGACTCTGCAAGAACCGAATATTCCAAAGCTGCAGGCAGAACGCTGAAAACGCAGTCCAAATGTTCGGCCAAACGGCGTAGATCCAGCCGCTGAGATGTACCTCGGGTTAGGCCTAGCTCAGCCGCTCTTTGCACGAAGCCTGCGCGCACAACAGCGGGAGAAAGAGGTTCGAGGTTTAGCGCAAGAATCTGCATTGATCTGAGCGCGATCTGATGCAACGTTGGAAAAGCCTCCAAACCAGCGCTGACCAGATGTGAATGAGCTTGTACTTCGGCATCGTCAGGCAGGTGAAGCTGCGATGAATTACGGCTATACCAGCTCGGATCCAACATACAGAGCGAATCGCCATGGTGGGGACATACCAGCACGCCGGGAAGCTGGTGAACGCGGTGCCAGTACGCTGCGCCAACCCGAGCGATGTCCTCATCGAGACAGGCAGGACAGAATCGTAACCTCGAAGCACTTTCGAGCCGACTAGCATTGACTCCTAGTTTCAGCATTAGCCACTTGCCATCCCCAGCCATTGAGGTACGGGCATGCTGCGTCTGATCGTCGGTGAGAAAAGGCGCGTAATAGGGCAGAACGGTATGGCACGTGATGATTTTGGATACCGAGAGATCCGAGCCCTGAGGAAGCGACTCGACTAAATCACGCAACCGACAGGGAAACGCTACATTTTGCGTGAACGACGCTGCAGCCCTATTGCCGGCGAAAGCGGCTTTGCGGCTATGCCCGCCACAAAGCCGCGCATAGCGAGAAAGAACGCTGTGTAGCGTCTCGTCGGTGAATGCTGCAGGGAAGAAATGGAATTTCAGCTCCATTGCGCGACTCTCGAATCATGATCGACGGTAGGCCGGCGAAAACTCGAAGATATCCGTGGTTATCCAGCCAGCTGACTTCAGCTCTGCAAAGGTGTCGGGATGCTCACTGAATGCTTTCGCTTGCGAAGCCTCAACGGCAACTGCTGCAGGCGCAGCGGATTTCTTCACGGCAGCTTCTGGACCCGCGGTGTTTGACCGCGCTGCTGGAGTAACGCCTCGAAGCAAAGCAAGGCGGTCAGCTCGTCCAAGTCCATTGAACGCCATCATCTCCGTCAGCTGCTCCTCGATAGGGAGCAGATCGTCGAACTTGCGCATGCGATTAGGATCACGACTGCGCAGAGCCGACAGCGCTGGCCTGAGAATCTGCATCTTGGAGTTGCTTACTTTAACGATCGTCTCGGCAGTCAGACACTCGGAGCCACTCTGAATGGCATAGCGTTGGCTCAGCACCAATAACTTAACCAGGAAGTCAGTCACCCCCTGGGTGTGCTCGTACAGAACATCAAAAATCTCAGGCGTCAATTCAGCCGTCTGCTTGCACCACTGATAGCTCCAAAGGTTCTCGACCAGAAAACGCCACTCGTCATCCTCATTCTCGAAGCGATTGAATTCGATCATCCCGCCACCGCAACTGCGCCTGGCGACACGCATGACGTCCGAGAACAAGCTGATCATCGAATTCGTCCCGATGAACACGACCGGAATACCGATGTTGTTCACCAAGTGAAGGAAGAAATTCAGCATGCTTTCCTTACCCCCGGTCTTAGCCAGGTGAAGGTTCTGCAGCTCATCAATGAGCAAGGCGCCGATAAAAAACGTGCTGGCTACCTGTTCCATCTGCTGAAGCGCATCGTTGATGTTTCGATGCCGGTGGCGCTTGTGATAGTCCTGATCGCCCAGAGCTTGGCCGACCGCGTGGAAGAACTGCTGACAAAATCCACCCAGTGAGCCATCTCGTGGACAATCGAGCTTGAGCCATGTGATCTGGGTATGGACGAATTGCTGGCCCTCATAACGTTCATGCCGGATCGTCTGTGGGTACAGACTCAATATGGCATGCAGTGCAGTGGACTTCCCAATACCACTCAGGCCCACAACGCTGAAGGTGTCAGCTGTAGATTTAAAAGCATCGTGATAGCGCTGAGCCCCTGACAACGAATGCAGGTGCCTGACCGTGGAGGCGCTAGTAGGATTACGACCAACATATCCGCGGCGGATCAGCAGAGATAGCAGGGACTCTAATTCCAAATGCAGCAGAAACGGCTGCACGACTGTCCTCAAGCGATCAATACAGTGAATCCGCATCGCCCCATCAAGCTCAAGCTCTTCAGGCGTCACCGGCTGGGGAAAATTCGATATCAGCTCGGCAGCCGCCGTTTCGTCAAGAATTGGTGGCAGCGCTTCGATCAGAGGGTTTCCCGCGTATTCAGTGATGGCTTGCTTCGTATAGCTTGCGAGAGCTTTAGCGCCTCTCATTTGGTCTGCCCCGGTCGAACTCTTTTGAGCAAATCGATAACCTGCGAGGTGCGCGGTCCAGCGTACGATTCTCGGGTAATGGCAGGGCTCTGAGCATTAGGTTGAACGGGTTCTGCACGTACGCCGTCAGGGACAGTGGCCTGCTCTCGCTCCAGCAGCCGCTCTTCCGCACGATTCTCGCGTATGTTCGCCAACGCTTCAGCCTTAGAGCCGGCTGCTGGTTCAAGCTTTCTTTCGGCCATTGCATTGCCGACAACTTGCTCAACGGTCTCGACCAGGCCTACTCGGCTTTCTAGTTCGGCGCGCTTATGAGCCGGTGGTATCTGCCTGTAGGCCTCCAGAAGATCGTAGACCTCGTCCGAGCGATAATTCGCATACTTGGCATCCGACCGTCGCAGATCGCAACGCAGGAACTCCTTGTTCTCGCCCTTGATCCAGATGTGCGCTGCGGAGTTCGGATCAAACCAGCAATCAATCGACCAGACGCCATTGCGACGCGCTTTCGCGAACCAGTTTTCCCCGATAGCCATCTCGCAGAGATAATGCATGCCGCGGAACAACACGCCTCCCTTTTGGACGGTGGCCCTTTCCCGAGGCAGCAAATTGAGATATATCAGCTCGTCAGGCCGCTTGTTTGGCTGGATAAGGTCATTCTCCAACGCCCACCTCCAGATCTTCATCGGGGTGGGTTCCACGCCATCGTTCATCATCGCCTGGGTAAGACGATCCGGCTGCCGGTGGAAACGGTTGTAGTGGAGAATGCACTCGATGATGATCTGGGTGAACTCCTTCAGATTCAGCGTCGCATCGAGCCGATAATCACGTTCGCCGCGTTCCTTTTCTCGGGCCGCTACACCGCCGGGGAGCCACCTAATACCGGTTAAATCATTCAGGATGCCGAAGCGACTCTCGACCATGGGCTTCCAATCTGGTCGATACGGCGGAGCTGTCCCCATATCGATACCCAGGCCAGCCGCGAGGCCCTCAGCAGCCGCCCCCAGCATTTCACCTCTGTCGGCGTAGATTTGATGCGGCAGGTGACGGCAGTCCCAATCATCAGAGCTGATATCGACGCCGTTCTGCGCGCAGAACTCCACCTTGGAGGTGAATGCGTTGAACAGTGCCTGTCGCGCTCCGTTCCAGCTAGGCCCCTCAAGACCTACATACAGACCAACAATCATCCCCGAGAAACTGTCGACCACGATGTACACCACGGGACGACCGATGAGCATTCGTCGGGAGTAGCTGTTGACCAGGTAAATGTCAGCGATGGTCGCGTCGATTTCAAATTGATGACAAGGCCCTCTAAGCCAATCGCGGACGGTACCGGATAATGGGCGGCAATCCTTTAGCCACTTCGTCACGCCCTTACGTCCACGATCAGTTTCGATGTCATCGAAAAATTGCTTTCCCCAGTAATCAAACTGGTTGAATGTCGGAATTTCAGATTGAGGAAGCAATCGAACTTTACTTTCGGGATTTTTGGAAAGCTGCTTCTCGGAATAGTATTTCTCAAGCATTTTGTCGTAAGCGCTGATAATCGTCGCTTTCTTGTTCTTAGCGTAAAGCGCGTAAGACACCCGGATACACCGCTTGTCAATATCGCTTAGTAATTTGGCAGGTGAGACTAGCAACCCTTGATATTTAGGTTTTCGTCCCGGCCGTTTATCAGCAGAGTAGTTACGATTCCCAACACCAACAGCAGAATAATTTTTAAGAAGCGCATTTCTTACTTGGCCGTAAAACCAGTATCGATACAACAAACGATATAGCGTCTTACGCTGCACGCCCACTTCAGCGGCGCGATCACCTACCAACCGGCCCATCTCACCATGAACGAATATTTGCCCTGGATAGGCCGGATCCAAAAATGGCGCAATCAAAGCCCATTTTTGATCCCTATCGCGCCTCGCGCTCTCATCGAGATCTTCTTCCAAAACCAAAAGAAATTTTGGTACTGCCATCACTACAGGCTTTGTATCGCCCGATACCAAAGAACTCCTGAATTCCTCCAGGCCAATCGAATAGGGCTTCCTGGGAGGTTCCGTCAGATCCATGACAACCAGCGCGTCGCTCTTCTCGTCGAGGTGAATTGCTCTCGCCATAGTAGATAGCACGGAGAGTTCTGTGACAGGCTCAAAGACATCATTAACTGAAATTTTCATGATGACTTCTCGTTCAGTGTGAACATTTCAGTGGGATAAACAACACTGAAATCTGGAAGTGGTGATTTGAGATATAAAGGCGCGCTCGCTAAGTCGAGCCTTATGACTTTGCGCCAGATCAAATTAAGGAAAATGTCACGAGCATCGCTATAAGGTATAGACAGCCGGTGACCAATTTTTCTCAAACTCTCTGAAGTTGACCATGGGCAAACCTTTATCGACTCGAGAATCTCGATAAAATCCGCATGCAGCGACACATCCATCAGGGCGCGAGGCAATTTGGCGTATTTGCGAAGAAATACGAGATTCAGGATCAAATTAGGCGTAAACAGCTCCTCTGTTACGATGCTCCAATCTACGCCTTGGCTCATCCAGAACCGTCGCTCGACCTCTAGCTTCTCCAAGGTGCGAGCACAGCCGTTGCCTTCAAGGTCTTGCTGATATTTGATCGTCCTGGCAACGGACTTGAGGTCCCCGTTTGGCTGCTTAACGGTGAGCAGAAAGTCAGTGGTCATTACGAGCGGAACAGAATTGTTTTTGTACCTTGGATACCGAACACCGAAAGCTCTGGCAATTGCCTGGGTGCTGTCCAATGGCAGAAGGGGATACTGCTCGCGAATGTCTACTACGTCCTCTGAAAACTCACAGAGTAAAAAGTACGCCCGTTCAAGATCGGATAAGAGGTGATGAATTCGATCAATCTTAACGCCTTGGATTTTCCAGGAACGCCCCATCGAAGGGACATCCTGAACACGTAACCAAGGCACGTACTCAGCTCCGGCGCCTGCTCCAAAACCATTGGCGATGTGCCGTTCAATATCCTGATTTGAAGCAAACCTACGACCTCGCACCCTTCCTCCTCAGTCCGTCCGGACCGCTCCCTTCATTCGGCGAGAAAATAGTTCTAGGAAAACACGGGCTACCAAGCACTCGTGTCGAAGGGCTCTCCAGACTACTCCTGAAAAAAACCGAGGCGGCAGCGCCTGACAAACGGCTTAGCCAAAAACACGAAACCTCTTTATCTACAGGGGGTTACGTGTTGTGTCAAACTATAATAGGTTGTGTCAAACTTTAATATTTTGTGTCAATCTTTATTCCGTGCAGCCATCAACTCAACGACCGGTGGATAACTTATTCCACAGTCACCGATTTCGCCAGGTTGCGCGGCTGGTCAACGTCGGTGCCTTTCAGCACGGCGACGTAGTACGACAGCAGCTGCAGGGGGATGGTGTAGAGGATCGGCGACAGGATGTCGTGGATATGCGGCATCTGCACCACGTGGGTGCCTTCACCGTTGGTCATGCCGGCCATCTCGTCTGCGAAGACGATGAGCTCGCCACCACGGGCGCGAACTTCCTGAAGGTTGGACTTCAGTTTTTCCAGCAGTTCGTTGTTCGGTGCGACGGTAACCACCGGCATATCGTTATCCACAAGCGCCAGCGGGCCGTGTTTTAGCTCGCCTGCCGGGTAAGCTTCGGCGTGGATGTAGGAGATTTCCTTGAGCTTGAGGGCCCCTTCCATCGCCACCGGGAATTGCGCACCACGGCCAAGGAACAGCGTGTGATTCTTCTCGGCGAACAGTTCGGCGATTTTCTCCACGGTGCCGTCCATCGCCAGCGCCTCACCGAGGCGAGTCGGCAAGCGACGCAGCTCTTCGACCAGGGTCGCTTCGACGCCCGCCGCCAACGTGCCGCGAACCTGACCCAACGACAGGGTCAGCAACAACAGGCCAACCAATTGCGTGGTGAACGCTTTGGTCGATGCCACGCCGATTTCGCGACCGGCCTGGGTCAGCAGGGTCAGGTCGGATTCCCGCACCAGCGAGCTGATGCCGACGTTACAGATCGCCAGGCTGGCAAGGAATCCCAGCTCTTTGGCATTGCGCAGCGCTGCCAGGGTGTCGGCGGTTTCACCGGATTGGGAGATGGTCACGAACAGCGTATCTGGCTGCACCACGACTTTGCGATAGCGGAATTCGCTGGCGACTTCCACCTGGCACGGGATACCGGCCAACTCTTCGAGCCAGTAACGGGCAACCATGCCGGCGTGATAACTGGTGCCACAGGCGACGATTTGCACGTTGCGTACTTTGGCGAACAACTCGGCCGCTTGCGGGCCGAACGCCTGTACCAGTACTTGGTTCTGGCTCAAGCGACCTTCCAGGGTGCGCTGCACCACGGACGGTTGTTCGTGGATTTCCTTGAGCATGTAGTGACGGAACTCGCCTTTGTCGGCAGCTTCAGCACCGTCGCTGTATTGCACGGTCTGGCGCTCGACCGCTTGGCCGTTCACGTCCCAGATCTGCACGCTGTCACGACGGATCTCGGCGATATCGCCCTCTTCCAGGTACATGAAGCGGTCGGTGACCTGACGCAGGGCCAATTGATCGGAAGCGAGGAAGTTTTCCCCCAGGCCCAGGCCAATCACCAGCGGGCTGCCGCTGCGAGCCGCAACCAGACGATCCGGCTGCTGAGCACTGATGACCGACAGGCCATAAGCGCCATGCAATTCTTTGACGGTCGCTTTCAAAGCGATGGTCAGGTCGCGCAGCTCCTTGAGCTTGTGGTTCAGCAGGTGCGCGATCACTTCGGTGTCGGTGTCCGAAGTGAACACGTAACCCAAGCCTGTAAGTTGCGCGCGCAGGGCTTCGTGGTTTTCGATAATGCCGTTGTGCACAACCGCCAGATCACCGGAAAAATGCGGGTGGGCATTACGCTCGCAAGGCGCACCGTGTGTAGCCCAACGGGTATGGGCAATCCCCAGGCGGCCAACCAGCGGACTTTCGGCCAATGCCTGTTCCAGCTCGCTGACTTTGCCCGGACGACGCAGGCGCTCGAGCTTCTCGTCATTGGTGTAGACCGCCACGCCGGCGCTGTCATACCCACGGTATTCCAGACGCTTCAGGCCCTCGACCAGGATGGCGGTGATGTTACGTTCTGCGACTGCGCCAACAATTCCACACATGTTATTTCTCCTGACTGACAGCCGCGCAAATCAAAGTGATACCGCGGGCCTGAATCTGATTGCGTGCCTCAAGTGGCAGGCGATCATCGGTAATAAGGGTATGGACGCTGCTCCAGGGCAGTTCCAGGTTGGGAATCTTGCGGCCGATTTTGTCGGCCTCCACCATCACGACCACCTCGCGGGCGACTTCAGCCATGACCCGGCTCAGCCCAAGCAATTCGTTGAAGGTGGTGGTACCGCGAACCAGATCGATGCCATCGGCACCGATGAACAATTGATCAAAGTCGTAAGAGCGTAGTACCTGCTCCGCAACCTGCCCCTGAAAGGACTCGGAATGCGGATCCCAGGTGCCGCCGGTCATCAACAACACCGGCTCGTGTTCAAGTTCACTGAGGGCATTGGCGACGTGCAGGGAGTTGGTCATGACCACCAGGCCCGGTTGTTGACCGAGTTCCGGAATCATCGCCGCCGTCGTGCTGCCGCTGTCGATGATGATGCGCGCATGTTCGCGGATTCGCGTCACTGCGGCGCGGGCAATCGCCTGCTTGTACTTGGAGACCGGCTGACCGATGTCGGCCACCAGTTCTTGGGGCATGGTGATCGCGCCGCCATAACGACGCAGCAACAGCCCATTGCTTTCTAACGCAGCCAAGTCCTTGCGAATCGTAACTTCAGAGGTTTCGAAGCGCTTGGCCAACTCGTCCACACTCACTTCGCCCTGTTCATTGAGCAAGGCAAGAATGTTATGACGGCGTTGGGGTGTATTGCGCTTTGACATGGACTGGTAAGTTTCGATTCGAAAGATAACGGAAGCAATCAAAACCTATCGGTGAAACTTCGTCAAGCGTGATGCGATAAAAAGGCCTGGGGATAACCTACAAAAAAGAATCGCAGCCGGCGGCATCATCTACAAAGATTTGAATTCACCCTGTAGGAACTGCCGAAAGCTGCGATCTTTTGGTTTCAAAGCGCTGTGGATAACTCAGCTCTTCTTGATCTTCTCCGGCCGCTTCCAGCCGTCGATGTTCTTCTGACGAGCCCGCCCTACCGCCAACTGAGATTTATCCACAGTCGAGGTAATTGTCGATCCCGCCGCCGTGGTCGCACCATCGAGGATATCCACAGGTGCTACCAACGAGTTGTTGGAACCGATGAACACATCTTCGCCCAATACGGTTTTCCACTTGTTGGCGCCATCGTAGTTGCAGGTGATGGTGCCGGCGCCGATGTTGGTGCGTGCGCCGATCTCGGCATCGCCCAGATAAGTCAGATGCCCAGCCTTGGCACCTTCGCCCATGTGCGCATTTTTCAGTTCGACGAAGTTACCCACATGTGCCCGTGCTTCCAGTACGGTGCCCGGGCGCAAACGCGCGAATGGACCGGCGTCGCTGCCTTCACCGAGAATCGCGCCTTCGATATGACTGTTGGCCTTGATCACCACGCCTTTGCGCAGGGTGCTGTCCTTGATGACGCAGTTCGGGCCGATCTCCACGTCGTCTTCGATGACCACTTTGCCTTCGAGGATTACGTTGATGTCGATCAGCACATCCCGGCCCACGGTCACTTCGCCGCGAACATCGAAGCGCGCGGGATCGCGCAAGGTCACGCCTTGGGCCATCAAACGACGACCGGCACGCAGTTGGTAGTGACGCTCAAGCTCTGAAAGCTGCTTGCGGTCATTGGCGCCCTGCACTTCCATCGCGTCGTGAGGTTGCTCGGTGGCCACGACCAGACCGTCCTTGACCGCCATTTCGATCACGTCCGTCAGGTAGTACTCGCCCTGGACGTTGTTGTTCGACAGACGCCCCGTCCAGTCGGCCAGGCGATCCGCTGGAACCGCGAGGATGCCGGTGTTGCCTTCGTTGATGGCGCGTTGAGCTTCAGTGGCGTCCTTGTGCTCGACAATGGCAGCGACCTTGCCGTCAGTGCCACGAACGATTCGGCCGTATCCGGTTGCGTCATCCAGTTCGACGGTGAGCAGACCCATCTGTCCTGGCACCACAAGCTTGAGCAAGCGCTGCAGGGTTTCGACTTCAATCAACGGCACATCACCGTAAAGAACCAGCACGGTGTCCGCTTCGATGAACGGAACAGCCTGGGCCACGGCGTGGCCGGTCCCCAGTTGTTTGTCCTGAAGGACGAAATTCAGATCGTCAGCGGCCAAGCGTTCACGCACTGCATCGGCTCCATGGCCGATCACCACGTGGATGCGCTGTGGATCAAGTTGTCGGGCGCTGTGGATAACATGGCCGAGCATCGAGTTGCCGGCAATCGGGTGCAAGACTTTCGGCAAGGCCGAACGCATGCGCGTGCCCTGGCCAGCAGCGAGAATAACGATTTCAAGTGACATGACTGGCTACCAATCCTGGGTGGTCAGCGACTGCGACCATCGTGGTGAACATCGGAAAAGAAAAAAGGGTAGCCGAGGCTACCCTTTTTAATCAATCACACAACAAGCGCAACCTTAGTGGCCGAACTTCTTGCGGATCTGCTGGACGGTGCGCAGCTGAGCTGCAGCCTCGGCCAGACGTGCGGAAGCAGAACCGTAATCGAATTCTGCGCCACGTTCATGCAAGGCCTTCTCGGCTGCCTTAACGGCTTCCTGAGCGGAGGCTTCATCCAGGTCGGCAGCACGTTGCACGGTGTCGGCAAGAACCTTGACCATGTTCGGCTGAACCTCGAGGAAACCACCGGAGATGTAATACACCTCCTCTTCCCCGCCCTGCTTGACCAGGCGGATCGGACCTGGCTTCAGATTAGTGATCAGCGGCGCGTGACCCAGAGCGATACCAAGATCACCCAGTGCACCGTGCGCAATCACCATCTCGACCAGACCGGAAAAGATTTCTCCTTCCGCACTGACGATATCGCAATGGACTGTCATAGCCATCTGATTGCCTCAACCTAAATTAGCGCCCGTTGCCGGGCGCCGGGATTACAGTTTCTTGGCTTTCTCGATCGCTTCTTCGATGCCGCCAACCATGTAGAACGCTTGTTCTGGCAGGTGGTCGTAGTCACCGTTGAGGATGCCTTTGAAGCCAGCAATGGTGTCTTTCAGGGAAACGTATTTACCCGATGCACCGGTGAAGACTTCAGCCACGAAGAACGGCTGCGACAAGAAACGCTGGATCTTACGAGCACGGTTTACCAACTGCTTGTCGGCTTCCGACAGCTCGTCCATACCGAGGATCGCAATGATGTCCTTCAGTTCTTTGTAACGCTGCAGAACGTACTGAACGCCGCGAGCGGTGTCGTAGTGGTCCTGGCCGATTACGTTCGGGTCCAGCTGGCGCGAAGTCGAGTCGAGTGGATCGACCGCTGGGTAGATACCCAGGGAAGCGATGTCACGGGACAGAACGACGGTAGCGTCCAAGTGGGCGAAGGTGGTCGCTGGCGACGGGTCGGTCAAGTCGTCCGCAGGTACGTATACCGCTTGGATCGAAGTGATCGAACCTTCCTTGGTCGAAGTGATACGTTCTTGCAGAACGCCCATCTCTTCAGCCAGGGTCGGCTGGTAACCTACTGCGGAAGGCATACGGCCCAGCAGTGCGGATACTTCAGTACCGGCCAGGGTGTAACGATAGATGTTGTCGACGAACAGCAGAACGTCGTTACCTTCGTCACGGAACTTCTCGGCCATGGTCAGGCCAGTCAGAGCTACGCGCAGACGGTTACCCGGCGGCTCGTTCATCTGACCGTAAACCAGTGCCACTTTGTCCAGAACGTTGGAATCCTTCATCTCGTGGTAGAAGTCGTTACCCTCACGAGTACGCTCACCCACACCGGCGAACACGGAATAACCGCTGTGCTCGATGGCGATGTTACGGATCAGTTCCATCATGTTTACGGTTTTGCCTACACCGGCACCACCGAACAGACCGACTTTACCGCCTTTGGCGAACGGGCAAACCAGGTCGATAACCTTGATGCCGGTTTCCAGCAGGTCGTTGCCGCCTGCCTGTTCAGCGAACGAAGGCGCTGGACGGTGAATGCCCCAACGCTCTTCAGTGGCGATAGGGCCAGCTTCGTCGATCGGGTTGCCCAGAACGTCCATGATCCGGCCCAGGGTTGCTTTACCAACCGGTACGGAGATGGCTGCGCCAGAGTCGGTAACTTCCAGACCGCGCTTCAAGCCTTCGGTGGAACCCATCGCAATGGTACGAACCACGCCGTCGCCCAGCTGCTGCTGAACTTCCAGGGTGGTTTCAGCCGCGCTCACTACTTTCAGCGCGTTGTAGATGCTCGGTACGCTGTCGCGTGGAAATTCCACGTCGATAACGGCGCCGATGATTTGAACGATACGTCCGCTACTCATAGCTGGATCCTCTGAATATTTGAACCGTTAAACCGCGGCAGCGCCGCCGACGATTTCCGAGATCTCTTGGGTGATCGCAGCCTGACGCGCCTTGTTGTAGACCAGCTGCAAATCGCTGATCAAATCACCGGCGTTGTCGGTAGCGTTCTTCATCGCGATCATCCGCGCAGCTTGTTCAGCCGCGTTGTTCTCGACCACCGCCTGGTAGACCTGCGACTCAACGTAGCGGACCATCAAGCCGTCAAGCAGCTCTTTGGCATCCGGTTCGTAGAGATAGTCCCAGTGGTGCTTGAGTTCTTGATCCGGGGTTGCCACCAGTGGAATCAACTGCTCCACGGTAGGCTGTTGCGTCATGGTGTTGATGAACTTGTTGGACACCACGGACAGGCGGTCAATACGGCCGTCCAGGTAGGCATCCAGCATCACCTTGACGCTGCCGATCAGATCATTGATCGACGGCTCTTCACCCAGGTGGCTGATAGCTGCAACGACGTTACCGCCGAAGTTGCGGAAAAAGGCCGCACCCTTGCTACCAACGACACACAGATCGATCTCGACGCCGTTTTCGCGGTTTACCGCCATGTCCTTGACCAGGGCCTTGAACAGGTTGGTGTTCAAGCCGCCGCACAGACCACGGTCACTGCTCACTACGACATAACCAACACGCTTGATTTCGCGGTCGATCATGAACGGGTGGCGGTATTCCGGGTTGGCGTTGGCCAGATGCCCAATTACCTGGCGGATACGCTCCGCATAAGGACGGCTAGCAGCCATGCGCATTTGTGCCTTGCGCATTTTGCTGACCGCCACTTTTTCCATGGCGCTGGTAATCTTTTGCGTGCTTTTGATGCTCGCAATCTTACTGCGAATCTCTTTTGCGCCTGCCATGTAACACCTATCAGGTTAGCAAGCGGGAGCCTTGCGGCTCCCGCTGCGGCTTACCAGGTTTGGGTGGCCTTGAACTTCTCGATACCGGCTTTCATGCCAGCGTCGATTTCGTCATTGAAGTCACCTTTCACGTTGATCTTCGCCATCAAATCGGCGTGATCGCGGTTGAAGAAAGCAATCAGCGCTTGCTCGAAGCTGCCGATTTTGGCGATTTCAACGTCAGTCAGGAACCCACGCTCAGCGGCATACAGCGACAGCGCCATGTCAGCGATCGACATTGGTGCGTATTGCTTCTGCTTCATCAGCTCGGTAACGCGCTGACCATGCTCAAGTTGCTTACGGGTCGCTTCGTCCAGGTCAGAAGCGAACTGGGCGAATGCCGCCAGTTCACGGTACTGAGCCAGAGCGGTACGGATACCACCGGACAGCTTCTTGATGATCTTGGTCTGAGCGGCACCACCCACACGGGATACCGAAACACCGGCGTTCACTGCAGGACGGATGCCCGAGTTGAACATGGCCGATTCCAGGAAGATCTGACCGTCGGTGATGGAAATCACGTTGGTCGGAACGAACGCGGAAACGTCGCCAGCCTGGGTTTCGATGATCGGCAGTGCGGTCAGGGAACCGGTTTTGCCGGTCACTGCGCCGTTGGTGAACTTCTCTACGTACTCTTCCGAAACGCGGGATGCGCGCTCCAGCAGACGGGAGTGGAGATAGAACACGTCGCCTGGGTAAGCTTCACGGCCTGGTGGACGGCGCAGCAGCAGGGAAATCTGGCGGTAAGCCACTGCTTGCTTGGACAGATCGTCATAAACGATCAGCGCGTCTTCACCGCGGTCGCGGAAGAATTCACCCATGGTGCAACCGGAGTACGGTGCCAGGAATTGCAGCGCAGGAGATTCCGAAGCACTGGCAGCCACGATGATCGTGTTGGCCAGGGCGCCGTTTTCTTCCAGCTTGCGAACCACGTTGGCGATGGTCGATTGCTTCTGACCGATCGCTACGTATACGCAGAAAATGCCGCTGTTCTTCTGGTTGATGATCGCGTCGATCGCCAGAGCGGTTTTACCGATCTGACGGTCACCGATGATCAGCTCACGCTGGCCACGGCCGACAGGGATCATGGCATCGACAGCCTTGTAGCCAGTCTGTACAGGCTGGTCTACCGACTTACGCCAGATCACGCCTGGAGCAACTTTCTCGACCGCGTCGGTCTCGGTGTTGCCCAGTGGACCTTTGCCGTCAACCGGGTTACCCAGTGCGTCGACAACGCGACCCAGCAGTTCCTTACCAACCGGAACTTCCAGGATGCGGCCAGTGCACTTGGCGCTCATGCCTTCAGCCAGAGACTGGTATGCGCCCAATACAACGGCACCTACGGAGTCTTGCTCCAGGTTGAGAGCCATACCGAAGACGCCGCCCGGAAACTCGATCATCTCGCCGTACATTACGTCGGCCAGACCGTGAATCCGCACGATACCGTCAGATACGCTGACGACAGTGCCTTCGTTACGGGCTTGGGAGGTCACATCGAGCTTGTCGATGCGGCCCTTGATAATTTCACTTATTTCGGAAGGATTGAGTTGCTGCATTGCTCTGCTGCCCCTTCAAACTCAAGATTTCAATGCTTCGGCAAGTTTCGCGATTTTGCCGCGAATCGAGCCATCGATAACCAGGTCGCCGGCGCGGATGACAACGCCCCCAATAAGGGATTTGTCTTCCTCGACTTGCAGGCGCACTTCCCGGTTGAGTCGTGCACTGAGAACCTTGGCGAGTTTGTCTTGCTGTTCTTGGTTCAATGCAAAAGCACTGGTCACTTCTACGTCTACCGATTTCTCTTGTTCGGCCTTGTACAGGTCAAACAGAGCGGCGATCTCCGGCAACAGCAGGAGACGTTCGTTTTCGGCAACGACGTTGATGAAGTTCTGTGCCTTGGCATCAAACTTGTCGCCGCACACGTCAATGAACGTGGCGGCCTTTTCTGCGCTCGTCAGTCGCGGGGCCTTGAGCACGCGCTGCATGGTGTCGTCTTGCGACACCGCTGCTGCCAGGCCGAGCATGGCTGACCAATTGGCCAGTTGCTGGTGGGCCTGAGCGTGCTCGAAGGCCGCCTTAGCGTAAGGTCGGGCCAACGTGGTCAGTTCTGCCATGATCGCCCTCGCTTAGATTTCAGCAGCCAGTTGGTTAACCAGCTCTGCGTGCGCGTTTTGATCGATTGTGGCACCCAGGATCTTCGCAGCACCGCCAACGGCCAGGCTACCCACTTGGGCGCGCAGCGCGTCTTTGACGCTGTTCAGTTCCTGTTCGATCTCGGCCTGAGCCTGAGCCTTCACACGGTCAGCTTCGACGCGAGCCTGTTCACGGGCTTCGTCGACAATCTGGGTACCGCGTTTCTTGGCTTGCTCGATGATTTCAGCTGCCTGAGCTTTCGCTTCGCGCAGTTGCTGACCCGCTTTCTCTTGGGCCAACTCCAGGTCGCGAGCTGCTCGGCTGGC
Source organism: Pseudomonas sp. PP3 (assembly GCF_905336995.1). NCBI lineage: Bacteria > Pseudomonadati > Pseudomonadota > Gammaproteobacteria > Pseudomonadales > Pseudomonadaceae > Pseudomonas > Pseudomonas sp. PP3. The sequence goes on from NZ_HG995459.1 coordinate 6,409,900, forward strand.
AGCGTCCAGACCATCAGCGATCTTCTTTTGACGTTCATGCAGAGCCGTGATGACCGGAGGCCATACGAACTTCATGCAGAACAATACAAAAATCAGGAACGCAACGGACTGGCCAATCAGGGTCGCATTAATGTTCACGCCAACACCTCGCAGTTACGTTGTCCATCACACCAAATTACCCGGAAGATCCGAGTAATTAGCCAGCGATCTGACCAACGAACGGGTTCGCAAAGGTGAAGAACAGAGCGATACCAACACCGATCATGGTTACGGCGTCGAGCAGACCGGCAACGATGAACATTTTAACTTGCAGCATTGGAACCATTTCTGGCTGACGCGCTGCGCCTTCCAGGAACTTGCCGCCCAGCAGGCCGAAACCAATTGCGGTACCCAGTGCGCCCAGGCCGATCAACAGTGCAACAGCGATAGCGGTTAGACCAACTACAGTTTCCATCTTTCCTCCCGACTTTTACGTCGTATGGTTTAGGTTTTTTAGATTAAAGCGGTAAAACAAATCGTTTCAGATGCCCCGTGAGGAGCCCCTTCCCGTTTTACCGGGAAGGACATCAGACTAGTCGAGACTGGTCTTAATGGTTTTCTTCGTGTGCCATCGACAGGTAGACGATGGTCAACATCATGAAGATGAACGCCTGCAGGGTGATGATCAGGATGTGGAACACAGCCCACGCCCACTGCAGAACAACGCCCAGGCCACTAAGCCAGAGCAGACCGCTGCCGAACATCACAGCAATCAGAATGAACACCAGCTCGCCGGCATACATGTTGCCGAACAGACGCAGAGCCAGGGAGATCGGCTTGGCGATCAGGGTCACGAACTCCAGCAGGAAGTTCACCGGGATCAGCAGTGCCTGAACAAAGATGTTCTTGCTGCCGAACGGGTGCAGGGTCAGTTCGCCGATGAAGCCGCCGATGCCCTTGACCTTGATGCTGTAGAAAATGATCAGTGCGAAAACCGACAGCGCCATGCCCAGGGTCGCGTTCGGGTCGGTAGTCGACACGGCGCGGAACGGGATGTGTGCATCGCCGGAGATCAGGATGGCCAGCTGAGGAATCCAGTCGACCGGTATCAGGTCGACGGCGTTCATCAGGAACACCCAGACGAAGATGGTCAGTGCCAGCGGTGCGATCACCGGGCTACGGCCATGGAAGCTGTCTTTCACGCTGCCATCGACGAATTCGACCAAAACTTCAACGAAGTTCTGCAAAGCACCTGGTTGACCCGAAGTCGCCTTCTTTGCCGCCATGCGGAAAAGGAGAACGAAGAACAGACCCAATGCGACCGACCAGCCGAGGGTATCGACGTGGAAAGCCCAGAAGCCCATTTCTTTGGCTTCTGCTGCGGTGTGGGCAAAGCCCCAGCCGCCGGTAGGGTGCTGACCGAAGGTCAGGTTCTGCAAGTGGTGCTGGATATAGCCCGAAGCGGTTGTTTCTGCCATGGTTGCCTCAAACGCCCTAAGGTCTCGAAAGTCTTGTTCTCATCAGCAGGGGAGCGAACCAGCTGACCGACTGAGTCAGCACGAAGACACCGAATACTGCAATCGGCGCCAATGGCTTCACACCTGCAAACACCAGTGCAAACAGCACTGCCGTCAAAATCAGTTTCCCCGCCTCGCCGGCATAAAACGACCGGACGATGGACTGGGCTGCTCGGGCGCCGGAAAACCGAAATGCCCTGTGAGCAAAATAAACATTGGGCAGCAAGGCTATCAGGCCTCCGCAAAGTCCCGAGTATCCGGCAACGACTCCGTGCCATTGCCAGAGCGCCAAAGCGGCAATGAGCAAGACGACGAATTGAGCCATTAACACCGGAAAAACCGCCAGGCGATGGAAAGGCAAGCGGTTTGGCGTGCGGGTTTCCATCACTATTGCTCTCCAATGGTCGGCTGCCGAAATTCAATAACTTGGCATAATTTGTGCCGACAAAATGCGCGCAGAGTATAGGGGCGGTTCTGCCCCTATTCAACTGTCAGGTAGTGATTTCCGACTGCGCGCTACATGAGGAAATGTTTCAGCGAATATGTGCAAGTACGCCTTGAAGCTCATCCAGTGAGTTATAACCGATCACCAGCTGTCCCTTTCCCTTCTTCCCGTGGCGAATCTGCACCGCAGAGCCTAGGCGCTCGGCCAGGCGCTGTTCCAGGCGAGCGATATCCGGGTCCGGTTTTGCCGGTTCCACAGGCTCCGGTTTACCACTCAACCACTGGCGAACCAGTGCTTCAGTTTGGCGCACAGTCAGCCCGCGTGCGACAACATGTCGCGCCCCTTCGACCTGTTGATTATCCGGCAGACCGAGCAATGCACGGGCATGGCCCATTTCCAGGTCGCCGTGAGACAACATGGTCTTGATGACTTCCGGCAGCGAGATCAAGCGCAACAGGTTGGCCACGGTCACCCGCGACTTACCCACAGCCTCGGCCACTTGTTGCTGGGTCAGCTGGAACTCCTGCTGCAAACGCTGCAAGGCCACCGCTTCTTCGATCGGGTTGAGGTCTTCGCGCTGAATGTTCTCGATCAGTGCAATGGCAATGGCGGTTTCATCCGGCACATCGCGGACCATGGCCGGAATGGTTTCCTGCCCAGCCTGTTGACTCGCGCGCCAGCGGCGTTCACCGGCAATGATTTCAAAGCGGCCACCGCCGATCGGACGAACCACGATCGGCTGCATCACGCCCTGGGCCTTGATCGACAGCGCCAGCTCTTCGAGGGCCTGAGGATCCATATCGCGACGCGGCTGGTATTTGCCGCGCTGGAGCAGGTCCAGCGGCAAGTGTTGCAGCTCACGGTGATCGGCTTGCGCCGCTTGTTCTTCCAGCGAGCTGACGGTCGGACCACTCAGCAGTGCATCCAGTCCACGTCCGAGACCTCGTTTCTTGACGGCCATGGGGATTCCTTAAGTTGGCTGAGCGGCGGCAATGCGTGAGTTTTTGCGCTGACGACGAACCATTTCGCCCGCCAGAGCCAGATAGGCAACGGCGCCGCGCGATGCTTTGTCGTAAGCCAGCGCCGGCATGCCGTAGCTTGGCGCTTCGGCCAGACGGATGTTGCGTGGGATAACCGTGTCGTAGAGTTGATCGCCGAAGTGTTCCTTCAGCTGTGCCGAGACATCGTTCATCAAGCTCAGGCGCGGGTCATACATAGTCCGCAACAGGCCTTCGATCTTGAGGTTCGGGTTGAGCAATTCAGCGATGCGCTTGATGTTATCCACAAGGTCACTCAGACCTTCGAGTGCAAAATACTCGCACTGCATGGGGATAATTACGCCATCGGCGGCCACCAGTGCGTTCAATGTCAGCATCGACAGCGACGGCGGGCAGTCGATCAAAATGTAATCGTAGTTTTCACGGATCGGCGCCAGCGCACTGCGCAGACGGCTTTCCTTCATTTGCATTTCCAGCAGAACCACTTCCGCGGCCGTCAGGTCACGGTTGGCCGGCAACAACTGGTAACCACCATGCTCGGAGTAGTGCATGGCCTGGGCCAAGTCGCATTCGCCGATCAACAGGTCGTAGACCGAGTTTTCCAGGCCGTGTTTATCCACACCGCTACCCATGGTGGCGTTGCCCTGTGGATCGAGATCGATCAACAACACCCGGCGCTTGGTGGCGACGAGGGATGCTGCGAGGTTGATGCAGGTAGTGGTCTTGCCCACACCACCTTTCTGGTTCGCTATCGCGAATACCTTAGCCATTCTTGCTTGTGTTCCCAATCATGCCGTGCGGCGCAGTATCAGCAGATGGCGTTGGCCTTGGCAACCGGGTACGGCCAGGGCGTGTTCGCTATCGAGGTGGAAGTCTGCCGGCAATGCTACCAGCTCATCGGCGGGATGAACGCCCTTCATTGCCAGCCAACGTGTATCGGTATCGCCCAGGTGGCGAGTCCAGTTAGTGAAGTTCTCCATGCTGCTGAAGGCCCGGGAGATGATCCCGTTGAAAGGCTGTGCAGGCTGGAAGGCTTCTACGCGACTGTGGATAACTTGCAGGTTATCCAGTTTGAGTTCGAGTTTGACCTGGGTCAGGAAGCGAGTTTTCTTGCCGTTGCTGTCCAGGCAGGTCACTTGTGACTCCGGAAACAGGATGGCCAACGGGATGCCAGGCATGCCGCCGCCGCTGCCGACATCCAGCCAACGTCCATTTTCGATGAACGACATCACACTCAGGCTATCGAGCAAATGCCGGGAAACCATTTCATCGGGATCACGCACGGCGGTCAGGTTGTAAGCCTTGTTCCATTTGATCAACAGGGCCAGGTAACCCAGCAGCTGCGCATGCTGGGACTCTGTCAGCGTCACACCAAGCTGACGGGCACCTGTGGATAACTCTTCTGCGTGTTGCGAAGTGACCAACGAACTCAAGCGCTTTGCTCCAACTGACGGCCCGCGCCGCGTTTTTTCAAATGAATCATCAACAGCGAAATGGCTGCCGGCGTAACACCCGGGATACGCGACGCCTGGCCCAATGTCTCTGGACGAGTCGCACCGAGCTTGCTCTGGATCTCTTTGGAGAGACCGGAAATGTTGGTGTAATCGATATCCACAGGTAATTTCGTGTCTTCACTTGCGCGCAGACGAGCGATTTCGTCCTGTTGACGATCGATGTAGCCGGCGTACTTGGTCTTGATTTCAACCTGTTCGGCGACCTGTGGATCTTCTGCGCCACCACCAGTGACAGAGATCAGTCCAGCGTAGTCGATTTCCGGACGGCTCAAGAGGTTGAGCAGGTTGTATTCGTGAGTCAGCGGCGTGCCGAATTTTTCGGCAATCGCATCGCCCTGCTCGGTGCCCGGGCGTACCCAAGTGCTTTTCAGACGCTGTTCTTCCAGCTCGATGCTTTCGCGTTTTTTGCAGAACGCTGCCCAGCGCACGTCATCCACCAGGCCCAGTTCGCGACCTTTTTCGGTCAAGCGAAGGTCAGCGTTGTCTTCGCGCAGGATCAAACGGTATTCGGCACGGGACGTGAACATCCGGTACGGCTCTTGGGTACCCAAGGTAATCAGGTCGTCAACCAACACCCCGATATACGCTTCATCTCGACGCGGACACCAGGCGTCTCTGCCTTGTGCACGCAGCGCGGCGTTGGTTCCGGCCAGCAAACCCTGGGCGCCGGCTTCTTCGTAACCGGTGGTGCCGTTGATTTGCCCGGCGAAGAACAGACCGCCGATGACCTTGGTTTCCAGACTGTATTTCAGGTCACGCGGGTCGAAATAGTCGTACTCGATGGCGTAGCCCGGACGCACGATGTGTGCGTTTTCCATACCGCGGATCGATTGCACGATCTGCAATTGCACGTCGAACGGCAAGCTTGTGGATATCCCGTTCGGATATAGCTCATGGGTGGTCAAACCTTCCGGTTCAATGAACACCTGATGGCTTTCTTTGTCGGCGAAGCGATGGATCTTGTCTTCGATCGACGGGCAATAACGCGGGCCAATGCCTTCGATCTCACCGGCAGCGGAATACATCGGCGAACGGTCGAGGTTCGCGGCAATGATTTCGTGGGTGCGGGCATTCGTGTGGGTAATCCAGCAACTGACCTGCTGTGGATGTTGTTCCTTGTTGCCCATGAACGACATCACCGGGATCGGCGTATCGCCCGGTTGTTCGGCCATCACCGAGAAATCCACAGACCGCCCGTCGATACGCGGCGGAGTGCCGGTTTTCAAACGACCGACACGTAATGGCAGTTCACGCAGACGGTGAGCCAGAGCGATGGAGGGTGGATCACCGGCACGACCGCCGGAAAAATTCTGCAAACCGATGTGGATAAGTCCACCGAGGAACGTTCCGGTGGTCAATACCACAGAGTCGGCGAAGAAACGCAGGCCCATTTGGGTGACAACACCGCGGACTTGTTCCTGCTCGACGATCAGGTCGTCAGCGGCCTGTTGAAATATCCACAGGTTCGGCTGGTTTTCCAGGATTTCGCGGACAGCTGCCTTGTACAGAACCCGGTCTGCCTGAGCACGGGTTGCACGCACGGCGGGGCCTTTACGGCTGTTCAACACGCGAAACTGGATGCCGCCTTTATCGGTAGCCATGGCCATCGCGCCGCCGAGGGCATCGATTTCCTTGACCAAGTGGCTTTTGCCGATCCCGCCAATGGCCGGGTTGCAACTCATGGCACCGAGGGTTTCCACGTTATGCGTCAGCAACAGGGTTTTGACCCCCATACGTGCTGAGGCCAGTGCTGCCTCGGTACCGGCATGACCGCCGCCGATGACGATCACTTCAAAACGGGAAGGGAAATCCACCACGCACCTCGTGCCTGCTTAAGTAGGTAATTCAGGAATAGTTTGAGCTCAGGTTTTTGGACCTGGTCGACAAGTATAGGGACTTCGCCCTTCCTAAAGAACCCTTTGCACAAAATTTAACCAGCTGTGGAGAAGTCGAGGTTATAGAAATTAAAAAGAGAGAAATTTATTAAATCTTTGTTTTTATGTTTATTTCTACTGACCCGCATTTCTGTGGATAGATCGCTACAGGCCTTTATTATCAATATGTACAGAGATTCAAAACCCTGTGATCATGTGCCAAGGAGGCCCTTGGATAACCGGTGTAAGCCTGTGGATTAAAGTACCTGTTATCCACAGAGGGGTTTATCTTCAGTTTTAAGGCCCTGTTATCAACTGCCCTTAGCCGCGGTTATTCACAGGGCTTAATCCACAGAAATCTGCCTCGATGAGCAAAACGCGGACACACAAATGCCGCTCAAGCAGAAAGAATCCGCTCAGCACTCGTTGATATTCAGGAAAAAGATAACAACAGACAGGCACGGATGGCCTGTCTGTGGACAACGAGAGGGGTTATTTACCGATGCAGAAACTGGAAAAGATGCGGCCCAACAGGTCATCGGAACTGAACGCGCCGGTGATTTCCCCAAGTGACTGCTGAGCCTGACGCAAATCTTCGGCGAGCAGCTCACCAGCACCCGCCAATGTCAGCTGCGCGCGGCCGTGCTCAAGCGCGGCACTCGCATGATCCAGCGCCTCAAGATGCCGTCTACGGGCACTGAAACTGCTTTCTGACGTCTGCTCATAACCCATGCAAGCCTTGAGGTGATCGCGTAGCAGATCCAGGCCTTCGCCGGCGGATTTCGCACTGAGGCTAATGGTGACATGTCCATCCTCACTGACCTCAAGTGCGATGGCTTCACCGGTCAGATCTGCCTTGTTGCGAATCAGGGTTACCTTCGCCGGGTCAGGACGGGTTTCGAGGAATTCCGGCCACAAAGCGAAGGGATCGAGCGCTTCAGGAGCAGTGGCGTCCACCACCAACAGCACACGATCGGCCTCGCCAATGGCTTTCAATGCGCGTTCAACGCCGATCTTTTCCACATGATCGTCGGTATCTCGCAAACCCGCGGTGTCGACTACGTGCAGCGGCATGCCATCAATGTGGATATGTTCGCGAAGCACGTCGCGGGTGGTCCCGGCGATCTCGGTCACGATTGCTGCTTCGCGACCTGCCAGCGCATTGAGCAAGCTGGACTTGCCGGCGTTGGGACGGCCGGCAATCACCACCGTCATCCCGTCGCGCAACAGCGCACCCTGCCCGGCCTCTCGCATCACGGTGGATAACTCCTCGCGCACTTTATCGAGCATGGTCAAGACATGGCCATCGGCGAGGAAGTCGATTTCCTCTTCCGGGAAGTCGATCGCGGCTTCGACATAAATCCGCAGACCGATCAATTGCTCGGTGAGGTTATGTACACGCGTGGAAAATGCACCTTGCAAAGAACGCAGGGCATTTCGGGCAGCCTGTGCAGAACTGGCTTCGATCAAGTCGGCGATGGCTTCGGCCTGCGCCAGGTCGAGTTTGTCGTTGAGGAATGCGCGCTCGCTGAATTCTCCTGGTCGGGCCAGTCGGCAGCCTAATTCCAGGCAACGCTGGAGCAGCATATCCAGAACAATCGGCCCACCGTGTCCCTGCAGTTCAAGGACATCTTCACCGGTAAACGAATTCGGTCCCGGAAAATACAGGGCGATTCCCTGATCCAGCACCTCGTCGTTTTCACTTAGAAACGGGCCGTAATGAGCGAATCGCGGTTTAAGATCGCGACCACAGAAGGCCTTGGCAGCAGCTCCGGCCAACGGCCCGGAAATACGAACGATGCCAACCCCGCCACGACCTTGAGCGGTGGCGACGGCGGCGATGGTTTCACGCGAAGCGTTCATAAACCGGTATCCAGACAAAAGTGACAGATAGCAAAACGCCCCACTAGGGGGCGTTTTGAGTGGTTATCCACAGAGTAAGTTACGCCTCGGCTTTTTTGGTAGCCGCTTCGATCTTACGCGTGATGTACCACTGTTGGGCGATGGACAACACGTTGTTCACAACCCAGTACAGAACCAGGCCCGCCGGGAACCACAGGAAGAAGAAGGTGAAGATGATTGGCATCATTTTCATGACCTTCGCCTGCATCGGATCCGGAGGTGTCGGGTTCAACTGCTGCTGGATGAACATGGTTGCACCCATGATGATCGGCAGAATGAAGAACGGATCCTTGATCGACAGGTCAGTAATCCAAAGCATGAACGGCGCCTGGCGCATTTCAACGCTTTCAAGCAGAACCCAGTACAGCGAAAGGAAAACCGGCATCTGCACGAGGATTGGCAAGCAACCACCCAGCGGATTGATCTTCTCTTTCTTGTACAGCTCCATCATGGCTTGCGACATTTTCTGCCGGTCGTCGCCATGTTGCTCTTTCAGCGCGGCCAGTTTCGGTGCCACTGCACGCATGCGCGCCATGGATTTGTAGCTGGCAGCCGACAGTGGGAAGAAAATCCCTTTGATCAGCATGGTCAGGAAGATAATCGACCAGCCCCAGTTACCAACCAGCGCGTGGATATGTTGCAGCAGCCAGAAGATTGGTTGAGCGATGAACCACAGAATGCCGTAGTCGACAGTCAGTTCCAGACCTGGGGACAACTCTTTCAGCACAGCCTGGCTTTTCGGACCGGCGTACAGAATGGCGCTGGTTTCAGCTTTGGCACCCGGTGCAACGGTCAGCGAAGGACCGGTGTAGCCGATGATGTAGTTGCCTTTGCTGTCTTTACGGGTCTGGACGACGTTGTTTTCGCCCTTCGCCGGAATCCACGCTGTTACGAAGTAGTGTTGCAACCATGCAACCCAACCGCCGGTGACGGTTTCTTTCAGCGCAGCCTTGTCCATATCTTTCATGGACACTTTCTTGTAAGGCTCGGAACTTGTCCACAGGGCGGCGCCCAGGTAAGTCGCAGTGCCGGTGGCTGTGCTGGAAGACGGATCGGAGCTGGCGTCACGCTTCAATTGCGCAAACATTGCACCGTTCCAGGGCTGAGCGCTCTGGTTATCGATCAAGTAGGAAACGGTAACGTCATACAGGCCACGTTTCAGGGTGAAACGCTTGATGTAGTTGACGCCGTCCTTGCTGAACTTCAGGTCCACGACCAATTGGTCCTGACCGTCAGCCAGTTGATAAATCTTCTTCTCGGCGGAGTAAACCGGACGACCGGCAGGACTTGCGTCCGGACCGTTGCTGCCGATCAGGCCACTTTGTGCCAGATAAGTCCGTTCGTTGCCGTTATCGAACAGCTGGAAAGGAATTTCCGGATGGTCCTGGCGACGTGGATACAGCGGCAATTTCAGCTGCGCAACATCACCACCTTGTGGGTCGACAGCCAGATCGAGCACATCCGTTTTGATCTGGATGAGATCGGTACTTGCGGCTACCGGAGTTTCGGCAGGGGCGCTGGTATCGTTTGCGGCGTGTGGAATGTCGTCACTGACGGACGCTTTATTGCCAGTTGCCGTATCCGGGAGGCCCGGTGCGGTAGTACTGGAAGCAACATTCTGAGTCGGCAGGGCAGCCTGGCCATAGTCCTGGTTCCATTTAAGAACCATAACGTAGGACACGATTGCCAGGGCGACGATCAGGATCGTGCGTTTGATATCCATGATTACTCGGCCATCGAAGAAGAACGGGAGGTAGGGATAGGTGGAACCGGGTCATAACCACCGGGATTCCACGGATGACAGCGACCTAAACGACGAAAGGTCAGCCAGCCACCGCGAAGAAGGCCATGATTTTCAATGGCTTCTAACGCGTAGCAGGAACAACTGGGGTAGAAACGACAGTGACTGGCCATCAGGGGACTAATGGCATAGCGATAAAACTGGATCGGAACGAGTGCCAGTTTACGCATCTGGACTGTCTACCCCTACAGTTTCGGTTTTGACTGCTGGTACCGGCGTGCTGCGTGCCAGTCGTTTCCAGAGTTTGCCGAAATGCTGAATCAATTCGGGGTTTTCTACGTCACCCAAACCTTTGCGCGCGACGATAACGATGTCCCAGCCGACCAGTAAATCCTGGTTCAGGCGAAACGATTCGCGCATCAGACGTTTGAGGCGATTGCGCTCGACGGAGAGCTTTACGCTCTTTTTCCCGATAACCAGCCCGAGACGGGGGTGATCGAGATCGTTGTTGCGCGCAAGGAGCAGGAGATTTTTCCCCGGAACCTTGCCGGTAGGGGAGTCAAAGACTGCCTTGAAATGCCGGGGAGTAAGCAGACGCTTTTCCCGACTGAAGTCCTGACTCACCTCCAGTGCCGGATTATCAAACTGCCAGACGCGCACGACCTTTGGCGCGACGACGCGACAGGACGGCACGACCGTTCTTGGTAGCCATGCGAGCACGGAAACCGTGGGTACGAGCGCGTTTGATAGTGCTTGGTTGGAAAGTACGTTTCATTGTCGTGTTACCTGGTTCGTCCACAACGGGCCGGAATGGCCCCCGTTTTAAGAGACCGGGGATTCTAGAGAAAGCAAGCCTCTAGGTCAATTTCCAACCAACGTTTCCTTATAAATAGATCTCGGGAGCTTTGGCCGGTAAGAATCCAGCGCTAAACATAAAAATAAAGAAGGAGAGTATTTAAAGCTTTTCTGTAAAGCTTATAAAAGCTTAGGCAGCACTTATCTGTGGATAACTACGTTAAAGCCGCGACGCCCGTGGTGTACAGAGAATGACAACTACAGTGGAAAACCGTGTTCAGCCTGTGCCGCACTGTCGGATAACCTGTGCGTGAAAGTGCGCTTTATCCACAGGCGGGTTACCCACAGAGTTTCACCCCCGGTTGTGCAACGAGCTTAGACCCTGTTATCCACAGAGCTTATGCACAGACCATTGGTCGTCTTTTTTGCGTATAAATCGTTGATTCTTCTTGTTCGATGGACCACCTACGTGTGGATAAGTCGGCGTCTGGTCGCTACAATGGCCGCTTGTTTTTGCCTCACCGGCTTTCAACTTAGGGGATATCCGTGTCAGTGGAACTTTGGCAGCAGTGC